>JAQGPE010000166.1 GCA_028293225.1 Akkermansiaceae bacterium
GATGGATGCTTTTCTGCAACCACTCGATCGATTCCGGATCGGCCTGCACGTCGGTGAATACCTTCAGCGTGGACATGGGGGAGAAGCATCCACGGTGGGGCGAATCCGGCAAGCTCCGTGAGGTTCACTCCCACTGGCCCGGTTTTTGAGGGTAGTCTATTGCCCTGTCATGAGGTTCGGGCCGGGGATCACAGATTGGACTGATTGTCTGATTTACTGATTAAAGACAGGGATTTGGAATTTTTGATCGAATCCCTCAGAAAGGGTCGTCGTGATCGCTCCAGGACGGGCCGACCCGCCACTCTTCCATCATTTCGCGGGGGAAGTCCTCCAGGAATCGCGACGGGCGCTGGATGACGTCGCCGGTGTAGGACTTGGGATTGATCAGCGGGTAGCTGAGGTAGAGCTCGTCCTTGGCGCGGGTGATGGCGACGTAGAAGAGGCGGCGCTCTTCCTCCAGCGCGTCCTCGTCGTCGGAGTCGAGGACGCGGGCGTTCGGGAACTGGCCGTCGGTGAGCCAGATGATGAAGACGGCCTGCCACTCGAGGCCCTTGGCCTGGTGAATGGAGGATAGAGTGACCTTCTCATCATCGACCACGGACTTGTCGCCGGTGGGTTCGCCATCGGCGGAGCTGAGCAGGGAGAGCTGCGACAGGAAATCGAGGACGTCGTTGAAATTGCCGCCGTAGGCCATCAGCTGCTCGATGTCGCTCCTACGGTTCTCGTAGTTGTCGAAGCTGGCCTTGAGGTATTCGTCGTAGATCCCCTCCAGGACGCTGAAGACCATGTCGGAGGGCTTGGCGAAAATGCCGTCGGGAGTGAGTTCGTTGAAAATGTGGCCGAGCTGCTCCCAGTCCTTGGCGGCTTTCTTGGGCGGCTTGAGCTTGGCGAGAACCTCGCTCCAGTCGGGCGTTTCCTCGGTTTCCGCCCAGCCGGTGGCGAGCCAGTCGCGCCAGAGCTTTTCCGCTCCGGCGGCGCCGATGCCGGGCAGCAGCAGGACGATGCGCTTAAAGCTGGTTTCGTCGCGGCGATTCGTGACGAAGCGCAGGAAGGCGGCGATGTCCTTGATGTGGGCTTGTTCGAAGAAGCGCAGGCCGCTGGTGATCGCAAAAGGAATGCCGCGGGCGGTGAGTTCGAACTGGAGTTCCAGCGACTGGAAGTGGGCGCGGTAGAGCACAGCCATTTCCTCCAGCGGCATGCCTTCATCGCGGAGCTCCAGCAGGCGCTGGGCGACGAAGGCGGCTTGAGTGGACGGGTCTTCGAGAGGGACCAGGGCGGGTTTGACGCCGACGGTGGGACGGGCGGAGCGGAGGTCCTTGTCGAAGCGGGCGCGGTTGGCGCGGATGGCGGCATTCGAGAGATCGAGGATCTCCGGGACGCTGCGGTAGTTGATCTCGATCTTGTAGACCTTGCAGCCGGGATGGCGGGCGGGAAAGGACAGGATATTGCCCATGTCGGCGCCACGCCAGGAGTAGATCGACTGGGCGTCGTCGCCCACGGCCATGACGCTGGCGCCACCGGCGGCGAGGAGATCGATGAGTTCGCTTTGGACGGAGTTGGTGTCCTGATACTCGTCGACGAGGATGTGGCGGAAGCGCTTCTGGTAGAGGGAGAGAAGATCCCCGTCGCTTTTCAGGAGCTTCAGGGTCAGGACGAGCAGGTCGTCGAAATCCATCGAGTTGGTGGTCTGCTTGCGCTTGGCATAGCCGGCCATGGATTCGTGGAGGGCGTCCTGCCATTCCTCGAAATAGGGGTAGCGGGTGGTGATGATTTCCTGGAGTGGAACGCCGGTGTTCTCCACCAGGCTGAACATGGATGCCAGGACGTCGGCCTTCGGGAAGCGGCGGCTCTTGGTGTCGATGTCCAGATTGGCGACCACGCCATTGAGCAGGGATTTCTGGTCGTCGCGGTCGAGGATCGAGAACGACTTCGTGAAGCCGAGGACGTCGGCGTGACGGCGCAGGATGCGGTTCCCGATGGAGTGGAAAGTGCCGCTCCAGAGGGCCGAGACATCGTGCGGGACGAGGGCGCGGACGCGCTCGGTCATTTCGCGGGCGGCCTTGTTGGTGAAGGTCAGCAGGAGGATGTTCCTGGCCTCGACGCCCTGGTCGAGGAGGTAGGCGACGCGGTAGGTGAGCGTGCGGGTTTTCCCGGAGCCGGCGCCGGCGATGACCAGCGACGGACCGGCCGGAGACGTGACGGCAGCGTACTGCTCGTCATTCAGTTCGGCCCGGTAGTCGATGCCGGAGGTGGGTCCGGCCGTGCGCCGGTGCAGCGTGTATTCGCGCGCCATGGGCCGGAGCTTCGCGCTTTCTGGGGCGGGATCAAGGACGAGCTACAGATCCCGAGGCTGTAGGCCGGTGTGCTTTGCGATACGGGCAAGCATACGGGGTCCTATTTCCTCACCATCATGAAATGCGAAGACGAAATCGGGAAATCCGGATCGGCTGAGAATGCGATGTGAACCGCTACCCTGCCGTTTGATTTGCCACCCGATCGCCAGAAGTGCTTTCAGGACTTCCCGTGACTTCGCCGATCCCCACTGGCTCATGCGGCAACCGTGAAAACCTGATCCAGTTCCGGAGCTTCCTCTCCCTGATCGAGACGGTCCGCGAGGATGCGGAGAACCAGGGCCTCAACCTTGGCCACCGCTTCGGGTCGGGAACTGCCGTAAACCATGGCGCCTGGGATCACCGGAATTTCGGCAATCCAACGGCCATCGATCTCCTGTTCAACTTCAACGGTCACACCCCAAGCGTAGCGCAAAGTCAGAATGGCTCAAGCGCCCAAATAGGCTTCCTGGACGCGCGGGTTGGCCTTGAGATCGGCACAGGCGCCCTCGAGGAGGATGCTGCCGGTTTCGAGGACGTAGCCATGAGTGGAGACGGCGAGGGCCAGGTTGGCGTTCTGCTCGACGAGGAGGATGGTCAAGCCCTGCTCGCGGTTGATCTCGACGATGCGCTCGAAGATGGTCTTTACCAGCAGCGGAGCGATGCCGAGGGAGGGCTCGTCCAGCATCAGCAGGCGCGGGCGGCTGAGGAGGGCGCGGCCGATGGCGAGCATCTGCTGCTCGCCGCCGGAGAGGGTGCCTGCGGCCTGTTTTTCGCGCTCGAGCAGGCGCGGGAAAAGCTGGAAAACATAGTCGGTCTGCTTGGCCACCCAGGTCTTGTCGCGCTGGAGGTAGGCACCCATCGCGAGGTTCTCGCGGACGGTCAGATTGGCGAAGACCATGCGGCCTTCGGGGACGTGGCAGAGCCCCTTCGAGACGATGGCGTGAGCGGGCAGTCCCTTGATCTCCTGGCCATCGTAGCGGATCGACCCGGAGGCTGGCTTGATGAGGCCGGAGAGCGCGCGCAGAGTGGTCGATTTGCCGGCGCCGTTGGCACCAATCAGGGTGACGATCGAGCCGGCCGGAACCTTCAGGCTAACGCCATGGAGGGCACGGATGCTGCCGTACGAGACGTGAAGATTTTCGACCTCAAGCATGAGCCGGTTCAATAGGGGTGGCGGCGGCGCCGAGATAGGCTTCGATGACCTTCGGGTGGCACTGGATTTCCTTCGGAGTGCCCTCGGCGATCTTGCGGCCGTATTCCAGCACGGCGATCTTCTGGCAGATGCCCATGACGACCTTCATGTCGTGTTCGACCAGGAGGACGGCGAGGTTGAAGCGTTCCTTGATTGAGCGAATCAGGTGCATGAGGTCATCCTTTTCGGACGGGTTCATGCCGGCGGCGGGCTCGTCGAGAAGGAGCAGCTTGGGCTTGGTGGCGAGAGCGCGGACGATCTCCAGGCGGCGCTGATCGCCGTAGGGCAGAGAAGTCGCCATCTCGTCGCGGAACTTGGCGAGATTGAAGATTTTCAGCAGTTCCAGGGACTCTTTTTCGATGGTCGATTCGTTTTGCTTGAAGCCTTTGCCACGCCAGAGAGCGCTCAGATAGCCCTCGCCGCTGTGCAGTTGCTTGGCGACGCGGATGTTGTCGAGCACGCTCAGCGAACCGAACAGACGGATGTTCTGGAAGGTGCGGGCGATGCCGACGGAGGCCAGCTTGCTGGGCTTGATCCCGAAGGTTGATTTCCCGGCGAACTGGATCGACCCGGAGGTGGGCCGGTAGACGCCGGTGATGAGGTTGAAGGCGGTGGTTTTCCCGGCGCCATTCGGGCCGATCAGACCAACCAACTCCCCTTCCCCAACCGAGGTCGTGAGCTCGCTGACGGCCGTGAGGCCGCCGAAACGGATGGTGACTTTATCGAGTTCCAGAAGCGGCGCACTCATGCGGTGGGACGGCGCTTGGTTTTGAAGACGAACAGACCGCCGGGGCGCAGGAGCATCAGGAAGATGATCATGAGGGCGTAGATGATCATGCGATACTCCGAGAACTCGCGGAGGAACTCAGGGAGCAGCGTGAGCAGGATGGCCGCGGCGATGACGCCGACGGTGCGGCCCATGCCGCCGAGGATGACCATGACCACGATCTCAATCGACTTGATCCAGTCGAAACCGGTGGGAGAAAGGAACTGCTTGTGGTGGGCATACAGGCCTCCCGCCACGCCGGCGAAGAAGGCGCCAGTGACGAAGGCGACGACCTTGTAGCGGGTGGTGCTGATGCCGGAGGATTCAGCGGCAATCTCGTCGTCGTGGACCGCGAGGAAGCCACGGCCGTAGGTCGAGTTCACGATCGAGGTGACGCAGTAAACCGTCACGGCGGCGAGGCCGAAGGTCCAGCCGAGCGTGGTGTACTGCGGGATGCCTTTCAGGCCGCTGGCCGCGCCGACCGCTTCGGTGTTCTGAGCGACCACGCGAATGATTTCGCCGAAGCCGAGGGTCACGATCGCGAGGTAGTCGCCCTTCAGACGCAGCGAGGGGACGCCGACCAGCAGGCCGATGAGCGCCGCGAAAAGTCCGCCCGCCAGCAGCGACAAGGGGAACATCGCCTTCGCCGTCTGCGGACTGAAAGAAGCGCCTATTTTCAACGACAGCCAGGCGGCGAAGTAGCCGCCGACCGCCATGAAACCGGCGTGACCGAGACTGAACTGGCCGGTGTGGCCGTTGATCAGATTGAGACTCGTGGCGAGGATGATCGCGATCCCGACATCATTGGCGATGCCGAGGTAGTAGCGGTTCATGTAGCCCGAGCCCAGTGACGCCAGAACCGCAAGCGCGATCCCTACGATGAGCCAGCGTTTTGCTCCGGAAAGTGGCATCAGACTTTTTCAATGGTGGCGCGGCCGAGCAGGCCCGCCGGTTTGAAGAGAAGGATGAGGATCAGGATGCCGAAGGCGATGGCGTCCCGGTAGTTCGACAGGCCGGGGATGCCGCCCGCGAAGGTCTCCACCACGCCGATCAGCAGTCCTCCCAGCACGGCGCCGGGAAGGTTGCCGATCCCGCCGACGACCGCGGCAATGAAGGCGCGCAGGCCGGGCTGGACGCCCATGAGTGGCTCGATGCCGGGAGCTTTGATCGAATAGAGGATGCCGGCGATGGCCGCCAGAGCGGAGCCGAGTCCGAAGGTGAAGGAGATGATCCGGTTGACCGGCACGCCCATGAGGGAAGCGGCCTGCTGATTAAAGGACACGGCGCGCATGGCGGTGCCGATGCGGGTCTTCTGGACGATGAACCACATGGCCGCGAGCAGTACGATGGTCACCGTTGGGACGATGATGTCGTTGCTGTTCAGCATCAGCTTGCCGAGGTGGATCTGATGCTCAGGCAGGATCTTTGGAAAAGCGCGGGTGGCCGAGCCGAAGACCGCGGCGTGCTGGCCGGTGTATTCGATGAAAAGCGAGACGCCGATGGCGGTGATGAGGACCGTGAGCTTCGGACGCTTGCGCAGCGGACGATAGGCCAGGAACTCGATCAGCATGCCGATGCAGGCGCAGATGGCCGCAGAC
This sequence comes from Akkermansiaceae bacterium, assembly GCA_028293225.1. Classification (GTDB taxonomy): domain Bacteria; phylum Verrucomicrobiota; class Verrucomicrobiia; order Verrucomicrobiales; family Akkermansiaceae; genus Haloferula. Next base: position 5,890 of record JAQGPE010000166.1, read on the forward strand.
AGGACAAACACCAGGATGCCGCCCATGATCGACTCCGGACCGACCATTTTCTGGACCAGCGGAGCGAGGTAAAAGGCGGAGAACGCACCCAGCATCAGGACATCGCTATGCGCGAAGTTGATGAAGCGGAGCACCCCATACACCATGGTGTATCCGAGGGCGATCAGCGCGTAAATCGATCCCAGGCCCAGCCCGTTGATCAGCTGCTGGATGATTTGTTGGAAGTCCATGCGGGGCCGTGGCGCGGGGAGCCGATCAGGGATTGACCGTCGCGTTGTAGTGGAACTGGCCGTCTTCGATCTTGATGAAGACCAGGGCCTTCACGGCGTCCCGGTCGGCGTTGAGGGAGAACTTGCCGCTCACACCTTCGAAATCCTTGGTGCCGGCGATCGCGTCGCGGAGAGGGGCGGAGTCGGTGGTGCCGGCGCGCTTGATCGCGTCGGCAAGAAGCAGGGCGGAGTCGTAACCGAGGA
>JAQGPE010000209.1 GCA_028293225.1 Akkermansiaceae bacterium
ACGCAGACGCCCTCGGAGGTGACGTCGTCGAGCAGGACATTGTTCAGTTTGGTGTCGTTGTGGGTGACTCGCTCGGGGATCAGCCCCTCGGCGATCTGATTGGTGACGCGGTGGCAGTCCTCGGCGCGGGAAAGGGCGAACTCGATTTCCGCGGCGCATTCCACGGCGCGGCCGGCGACGTCCGCGGCGATGGCATCGCGCAGGGCGGCCAGGCGGGCCGGGGTATGGTGGAAATTCGGGATCGTCTCGGTGAGGCGTTTTCCCGGCAGGTCGGCGGTGAGCTTCTGGAAGGCGCCGAAGGCCCTGGCGGCTTCCTCGGCCTGCAGGCCGGTGCGGATTTCATCGTAACCGCGGGCGCGCTCGATGAAGGGGTAGGTGCGCCAGAAATTGCCGTCGCGATCCACCGCATAGGGCAGGCCGCCGACGGCGGGAATCACGGTGAGAGTGCGGCGCCGGGCCTCCGGGTGCTGCTCTTCAAGCAGGCGTTGCAGCGAGTGATCGGTCACCCGGCTGATATTTTCCATGAGGGCCGCCGGGTCCTTGAAGATGGAGTGGTTGATCCGCTGGTGGATGTAGCGGAGGCGCAGGCCGGCCTGATCGTACCAGGCGCAGTAGGTGTCATTGATGTGGCCGGAACCGTAGGGTTGCGCGTCCACGAAGTCCGCGCGCATTTCAAACAGCCGGCCCACCTGTCTCACATCGTGCATGAGCATGTTTACGGCTGATAAAATCTTATATTCCAGAGAAAAGTGCGTAATGTGAAGATTAATGAATTGAAATGAGGCGGATTTCCGTTGATCAGGGCGGGGGAAGGAAGCGAGGCTGACCGCATGTTTCTCCCCGGATTCCGCGATCTCGTGAAAGACACCTGGGTCAAGGTGATCGAGGAGCTCAAGATCTCCGGCGGCCTGCCGGTCAGCGATTTGAGCCGCCGCCTGGAGACCAGCTACATGGGGATGAAGGACCAGTGCGAGGCGCTGTTGAAAGCGGGCTACCTGGAGCGCTGGCGGCTGCCGCGGAAGGAAGTGGGGCGGCCGGAAATCATGTACCGGCTGGGGCCGAAGGCGGATGCGCTGTTTCCGCAGGCGGGGATCGGGCTGTCGCTGGAACTGCTGGAGTCGTCACGGGCTTTGTTCGGCGAGAGCGCTCCCGAGCGACTGCTGTTGCAGTACTTCGGTCAGTTGCGGGAGCGCTGGCGGCCGAAGCTGGCCAAGGCGAAGTCGATGGTGGAGAAGGCGACGCTGCTGGCGAATTTGCGGGAAAAGGAAGGCTGCTTCGGCCGGTGCAAGTATGATCCGCAGAAGGGCTTCCGAATCGAGGAATACCACCACCCGCTGCTGCCGGTGTTCGAGGTTTACCCGACCGCGATCATGCTGGAGTTGCGGATGATGGAGGAGCTGTTAGGCAGCAAAGTCCAGCGCACCGAGGTGCCCGGCGGCCGGGCCGGTCCGGCCCGGGTCGACTACGAAGTTGCCACGCTTGGCATTCGCGAACCGCGCAAAATGGAATAAGTTGAATAGCCGCGTCCGGGAGGCGTCAAAAACAACGAACCCACATTTCTCCATGAAACTCAACAGCGTCCTCTGGACCTCCTCCGCTCTCTGCCTGTTTCTGACGGCCTGCGATCGACAGGGGGAATTGAAAAATACCTCAACCAGCAAGCCAGGTGAAGCCACCGCTGAGGAGCGGGCGGAACTCGCCGATGAACGGGCCGCGCTCGAAGCCGAGAAGGCCGCTCTCCGCGCCGAGCAGGCCGCCGCTTTGGCCGAGCGCGAAGCTAAGGCCGACAACCGGGACAAGTCACTGGACAACCAGGACGCGGAGCTGGCCCGCCGCGCGAAAGAGCTTGAGAACCGCGAAGGCGACCTTTCCAAGCGCGAGGACACCGTGGCCTCGCGCGAGTCTGATCTGAGCGACCGCGAACGGGAGTCCGCGGGCCGCGAGTCGATCGACGACTGGCAGCCTGAACCGCAGCAGGCGGTCGAAGAGCCGGTGGCGGACTACAATACTTTCTACGATGGCTTGGCCGACCAGGGCTCCTGGTTCGAGACGCCGGACTATGGTTACGTTTTCCAGCCCACGGTGGTGGTGCAGGACAATTCGTGGCGCCCCTACACCCGTGGCAGCTGGGCCTGCACCGACCGCGGCTGGAACTGGGTTTCGGAGGAAAATTTCGGGTGGGCCTGCTATCACTATGGCCGCTGGGCGCAGGTGAGAAGCCGCGGCTGGGTCTGGGTGCCGGGCGACGAGTGGGCTCCTTCGTGGTGCAGCTGGCGGGAAGGCGGCGGCCACACCGGCTGGGCTCCTTTGCCCCCGGAAACGCTTGCTTTCCGCGGCCACCGCTGGACCGCGGCCGTCGAAGAAGACTACGGCATCGGCAATTCCCAGTACTGCTACGTTGAGAACCGCTACATGGCGGATCCGGCCTGGCGGCATTGCCTGCCGGTCGACCGGAATCCGTGGTGCCACGACCGCACCACGAACATCACCAACATCTATTTCCACCAGAACCAGATCATCGCCGGTGGTCCTGGCTACGAGGCGCTGCGCCGCGACGTGAATCGCCCGTGGCCAGTGTATCAGCTGGACATGAACCGGCTGAACAACTCGCGGGACGGGCGGAATCGCAATGGCCGGATTGAGGGCAATCAGCTGGAAGTCTTTGCTCCCAATCTGAACGCCCGCTGGAATGGCCAATTGCGTCCGAACAAGGTCGCCGACCGTTGGAACGACGTGCAGGTCGTCCGCGCCGATGGTGGAATCAAAAAGGACTTCGCCGATACCTTCCGCGAGAACCGGGCCAAGCAGCAGGCCGCTGCCGCTGAGTGGGCGAAGACCCAGGGTGAAAACCAGGCCGCCGTCCGCGAGAAGATGCTGGAAGACAACCGCGCCCGGGTCGCCCAAGTGCAGGAAAAGATGCAGGCCCAGCGCGAGCAGCTCGCTCAGAAGCGCCAGGAAATGATCGACAAGCGCCAGAAGGACGCCCCGGCGCCACGGCCCGCGGGTCCGGGCAATCCGGGAATCACGCCCCCACCCGCTGGCGGAGGCGATGGCAAGCCGACCTTGGCGGAAAATCTGGCCCAGCGCCGAGAGCAGGCCCAGCAGCGTCAGCGCGAAGCTCTCGAACGGCAGCAGCAGGCCCAGCAACGGATCAAGGACCTCCAGGCGCAGCGCGCGGGCGGCAACAAGGCTCCCGGTGACAACGATGGCAATCCGGCGGCCGGAAACGACGGACAGGAAACCCTGAAGGATCGCATGGCCAAGGCTCAGGAGGCCGCCCGCCAGCGTCAGCAGGATCAGCGGGATCAAAAGGACGACAATAAAAACGATGGCCAGTCGACCGCTCAGCAGGATGCCCGTGAGCGGCTCCAGCAGCAGCAGGAGGCCAACCGCCAGCGTCAGGGAGACGCCCGTCAGAAGGTTCAGGATCAACAGGCAGCCAATCAGGCGAAAGCCGCCGCCGCCCAGCAGGAAGCGAAGGATCGCCTCCAGCAACAGCAGGAGGCCAACCGCCAGCGCCAGGAGCAGGCGCGCCAGAACCAACCTCAACCTCCGCAGCGGGGGGGACAGAACAACAATGACGACCAGGCCGCTGCCGCAGCTGCCGCGCGCGAAAAAGCTCAACAGCAGCAGCAGGAAGCCGCCCGTCAGGCCCAGGCCGAGCGCCAGCAGCAGGCTGAACAAGCCCGCCAGGCGCAGCAGGCTCAGATGAAAGAGCGTCAGGAAGCTCTGCAGCAGCAACAGGAGGCTGCTAAGCAAAAGGCAGCCGAGGCACGCCAGCAGCAGGAGGAAAATGCGCGCCAACAGCAGGCTGAAAGAGCCCGCCAGCAACAGGCGGCCCAAGAGGCGGCAGCCGCCCGTCAGGAGCAGGCGCGCCAGCGTCAGCAGGAACAGCAGCAGGCAGCCCAGGAAGCCGCCCGTCAGCGCCAGGAGGAGGCTCAGCGGCAACAGCAGGAGCGCCAGAAACAGGCTGAGGAGGCCCG
>JAQGPE010000099.1 GCA_028293225.1 Akkermansiaceae bacterium
TCTTTGGCCAGTGCAGTAGGTCCAGATCCACTGCACAAAGACGCTGATCCGAAGGCTTGCCTGCGCCAGAAACTGAAGGTGAATCGCTGCCCAGGCAAGCCACGCGACCGGGCCGCTGAGCTGGAAAATGTCGGTCTGCAGGATCGCGTATCCCTTGCCGACGACAGCCATGTTGCCTTTATCGAAATAGCGGAATGGCTTGGGAAGCGGCGCTCCTGTGACGCGACGGTGAAGCAGGTTTCCGGCATACCTTCCCTGCTGCATGGCTACCTGGGCGACGCCCGGCAAAGGCTTCCCATCCGCATCCAGCGAAGCGGTGTCGCCGATCACGAAAATCTCCGGATGCCCCGGCACCGTGAGATCCGGCTGAATGCGTACTCGGCCCGCCTTGTCGGTCTCTACCCCGAGCCATTTGCCTGCGGGAGACGGCGCGACGCCCGCCGTCCAGATCACCGTCCTGCCCGGGATTCGCTCGGTGCCGATGATGACGCCATTTGCATCGATCGACTTCACCTGCTGTCCGGAACGAACCTCCACGCCCAGCTTTGAGAGACGCTTCTCCGCCGCGGCTGAAAGTTCTTCGGAAAAGGCACCCAGAATCCGCGGCCCTCCGTCAACAAGCACGATGCGGATCAAACGGGGATCAATGCGGCGGAATTCCGCCTTCAGACTGGTCCGGGCAAGAACCGCAATCGCACCGGCCATTTCCACTCCAGTCGGACCGCCACCCACGAGGATGAACGTGAGGAGTTCCCGGTGAGAGCTCGGATCTTCCTCTGCTTCCGCGATCTCGAAGGCTCTGAGGATCTTGTTGCGGATCGCAACCGCATCATTCAACCCCTTCAGGCCGGGTGCGAATTGCTCGAACTCATCGTGACCGAAATAGCTGTGACGCGCACCGGTTGCCAGAATGAGATAGTCGTACTTCAACTCGACTCTTTCCCGGTCTTCGGAGTCGGCATACAGGCAGCGCCGCTCTTTGTCCACGCCGGTGACCTCAGCCATGATGACCGTGGTGTTCTGCTGCCGTCCGAGCAATTCCCGGATCGGCGAGGCGATATCCCCCGGACTGAGCACTGACGTAGCGACCTGATACAGCAGCGGCTGAAACAAATGATGGTTCGAGCGGTCGATCAAAACCACATCCAGAGGCGAATCTCCGAGAGCCCTGGCGGCTGCCAGTCCGCCGAAGCCACCACCGACGATGATCACGCGAGGTCGAAGAATATCCATTTTGAGATTGGTTTTGAGGCTCTCTATGACTTCGGCGGAGGATTTCACGGTTTATGAACATTGCGGCTCCTGCTGAAATCCGGCCTGCGCTTTTCCATGAACGCCTGAATGGCCTCGGCCGCATCGGAGGATTGCAGCAAAGCCGCGAACGCTTCGTTCTCCAATTTCACCGCTTCATCCATCTCCTTTCGCAATCGCCGCTTCATGAGCCTCTTCGACTCTCTCAGCGCGTCGGCCGGCTTTTCCGCCAGTTGCTGAGCAACCTCAGTGGCGGTGGCAAGAAGTCCTTGGTCGGGCACGATGCGGGTTACAAACCCCAGTTCCAGAGCCCTCCGGGCATCAAAAGGCTGGCCGAGGAAAATCAATTCCGCCGCCCGGATGTACCCGACCCTATCGACTACGGAACAGGTAGTTCCGAACTCAGGCACGAGGCCGAGATTGATGAATGGCATTTGAAACGTGGAACTTTCACCCGCGAAGACGAAATCACAGTGGGTCAGCATCGTGGTTCCTCCTCCGATCGCGGCACCGTGAACGGCGGCAACGATCTGCTTGTCAAAATTCATGAGCGAGCGAATCAATCTCGCCTGCGGACTTTCGCCGGCCCCAGGGGGATTTTTGAGGAAATCCTCCAGATCGTTCCCTGCACAAAAGCAGTCGCCTCCGCCGTGCCACAGGATCGCGCGAACATGATCGTCCGTCATGGCGCGATCGAGCACATCCGCCAAGGACAGGTACATCTGGGCAGTCATGGCATTCTTTCTCTCAGGACGGTTGAATTGAACCCGAAGGATGCCACCCGAGCGCTCGGTTAGGATTTCATTCATACTTGATTTGCGAGGATCAATTCTTCCACGTGCCACTTGTTGGGAATCACGCCAGCGGTGCGGAATTCGTCGATCTGTTCGTCATCGAACCCCAACTGCTTGAGAACTTCATCGTTGTGCTCACCCAGCTCAGGAGCGCGTTTCGCGGCAACTTTGACGGTTCCGTGAATCTTCAGCGGATTGCCAATCGTCAATTTCATGTGCTGTCCAGCGCCCTCAATCGGAACGATGATGTCATTCGCCAATACCTGCGGATCATGGATGACCTCCGCCGGAGGGCGGACAATTCCGAACGTGATCCGCGCTCGATCCAGGACCTCACGCCAATGAACCAGCGGCTCTCCGGCGAATACGCCGTCGAGTATTGTCGTCAGGGATTTCGCGTTTGCTGCCCGGGTTGCGTCACTGGAAAATCTCGAGTCCAGCAGAAGATCAGGCTGGCCAATTGCACTTGCAAAGACCGCCCAGTCCTTGTTCCTCACGACGATGAGAAGCCAATGGTCGTCCGAAGTCTGGTAGACATTCAGAACCGCGTTCGGCGGGTCTTTCCTGTCATGCAGCGGATAGAACTTTGCATCGCACAGCGCAGCCTGAACCGACATCGCACAGGACCATATCCCTTCCGCCAGTAGCGAGGTCGTGACGTACGACCCCTTGCCGGTAAGCTCCCGGCGGTAGAGTCCGGTCACGATCGCTCCATACAAACCCATGGCCGTTGCATGGTCTCCGCTTCCCGCGATGGGGAGAGTGGGAGGCGCCCCGGCATCCCGGGTCAGGGCCAGCAGACCGCTACGCGCCCAATAGGCCGTAATGTCGAAGCCCGGAAGATCGGCGTCGGGACCGTCGTCGCCATAACCGGTGATATCGGCGTAGATCAGGCGCTCATTCCATGGCGACAGGTCCTCGTAGGTCAATTTCAGGCGCTGGCGCACCGGCTGAGGAAAGTTAATGATGAAAACGTCCGCCCATCTGACCAGCTTTTCGAGGATCTCCAACGCTCGCGGTGATTTCAGATCGAGAGCCATCCCGCGCTTGTTGCGGTTGTTCAGGTGCCACGCGTAATTGTCGTTCGAGCGGGGTTGCGGTGGCACCATGTAGGTAAACCGGTGAGGATCGCCGGTCCCGGGCGGCTCGACCTTGATGACTTCCGCACCAAAATCAGAAAGCATGGTGGCCGCTCCCGGGCCGGCGATGAAACTGGCCATGTCGACAACTTTCAGACCCTCGAAGATATTATGATTTTCCAACATATGAGATCGCAGTATTTAGTTGCGGAGGGGACGGTTGTTCAGAAGAAGGAACTCTATCCGCTCCTGAGTCTTCGTGGTGCCTAGCAGCGAAAGAAAAGCTTCCCGCTCCAGATCCAGAAAGTCCTGCTCGCTTGCCGCCCCCGGAATTCGATCCCCGCCACAAAGCACCGTTGCAACGTGTTTCGCGATCAGGGCGTCGTGCCCACTGATGGTGGTGGCAGCGAGCATCTGGTCAATCCGGTGTTGGAAGACTTCGATGCCTGGCCTCCCGAGGACCGGCAGATCGGTCCGAGGGGAGCCTTTTGTGTAACCGGAGTGCGCCAGTTCGAGAGCCACTTCTTTCGCCATCTCGATGGCTCCGCCCTGGGAAAGAACCACCGTGTCGTCCTTGGCGAGATAGAGATCTCTCGCCTCGGTTCCGGTCCTGGATACTTTGGCCCAGGCGATCATTTCGAATGCTTTCTGCAGGAAGGGCAGCGGATCGCCACCCGCTGCGCGGCCGTGGGAACGGAGACTGAGCTCCTTCGTCCCTCCTCCGGCGGGAATCAATCCTACGCTGGTCTCCACGAGACCCAGATGCGTGATCCCGGAAGCCACCACACGCGTTGAGTGCAGGCAAACCTCACAGCCACCGCCGAGGACGCTGCTGAAAGGTGCCGCCACGACCGGAATCCGGCCATACTTCAATGCGAGGGCCACCGTCTGAAAAGAGCGCAAGGTATTCTGAATCCCCACCCAATTTCCCGCGCGCGCCGCGGAGAGAATAAATGGCAAGTTCGCCCCCGCGCAGAAATGCTTTCCCCGATTGCCTATTACAAGAGCGTCGAAGACCGATGGACCTTCTTCACAGGCGGCCAGAAGCATCGCACAAACATCGTCGTTGATGGAATTGGCCTTGGTATGAAATTCCACCAGGCCGACACGATCTCCGATATCGAGTATCGTTGCTCCTGCGTTCTCCTTGAAGATTTTCCCGGAACGTCTCAGCGCTTCCAGGTCGATCCCATCCTTCAAATCATCATGGATTCGGTTGTTCATAATTCATTCCTGTTAGACGAATGCTCCGAATCCGGTGATCGCTTTCCCGACGATCAGGGTGTTCATTTCGCGGGTTCCTTCATAGGAATAGATCGCCTCGGAATCGGCCACGAACCGTGCCACGTGATGATCTAACAAAATTCCGTTGGCGCCCATGATCTCACGGGCATATCCAACGGCCTCCCGCATTTTCACCGTGCAGAAGGACTTGGCGAGGGAAGCATGTTCGTCCTTTAATTTGCCTCCATCCTGAAGCTGCGAAAGTTGAACTACCATGCACTGGCAGGCGGTTATATTCCCGAGCATTTTCACCAGGAGGTCCTGAACAAGCTGGAATTTGGCAATCGGTTTGCCGAACTGCTGGCGCCGCTGGGCATAGGCCAGCGCATGCTCATACGCTCCCATCATGCACCCCACGGCTTCCCAGGCCACGAATGCCCGGGTCATCCTCAGCACCCGCGCCGTATCCCGGAAGGAGCTGTCCATCTGGAGCCGGTTTTGCTCAGGCACGATACAGTCGGTCAGCGTAATGAGGGCGTTCTGAACGACCTTCAGGGCCATCTTGTTCTCGATCTTCTCCGCTTTGAAACCGGGCGTGTTGTTCTCGACGATGAATCCCTTGACCTGGTTGTCTGCGAGATCGCGAGCCCAGATGATCGTCAGATCTCCCCAGGTCGCATTTCCGATCCACTTTTTCTGACCGTTAAGAATCCAATTGTCTCCCTCCTTTCTCGCAGTGGTGGTGAGCCCCCCGGACGCGCCGGAACCAACCTCCGGTTCGGTCAACCCGAACGAACCGATCTTCTCCAACCGCGCCATTGGAGGGAGCCACTTCGCCTTCTGCTCCTCGGATCCACACAGCAGTATCGATCCCATTGCCAATCCACTATGGACCCCGTAGAAGGTGGCGAATGAACAATCCACTCTGGCGATTTCCATGGCGATAAACCCGGAAAGCAGGGTTCTCCCGCCCGGGCATCCGTAACCTTCGTACCCAACTCCGGCGATTCCAAGATCGCGAATACCCGGCAGCAATTCGAAAGGGAATGAATCCGAGGCCCAGTAATGATTAATCACTGGTGCGACGCTTGCTTCCATGAACGCCCGCACCTCGCGGAGCTTGGCTCGCTCGGCGTCATCCAAGCAATCCACAATCCGATAGAAATCCGAATCGGGAAGCGGCAGCTCTGAGGATAATTCTTTGCTCATTGTGTACTATTTGAATGTCTTATTCAGGACGGTTCGATGCCGGCGTTTCTCCGTAGGTCGAGGAGGCCAAGGAGCATCTTGTTTTCATCCCGAGCCAGCTGCCCGACGGACTGAGCGCCGGCCTCGCGGAGCACACCGCTGACGATCGTTTGCTTGAGCTCATCATCGATCTGCGGAACGCCCAGATCAGTCATCATTCCCGCCAGCGGGCCCATCAGATGTTCCATGAAATGATTGATTCCACCCTCTCCACCACCGATGTGCCATTGCAGGCTTGGGCCCATGACGCCCCACCTCAGACCCGGCCCCCAGCAGACTGCGGCGTCGGCATCCTCCACGCTCAGCACCCCCTGTTGGATGAGGTGGACGACTTCGCGGTACAATGCCGCCTGAAGACGGTTGGCGACGTGACCGGAGAACTCCTTGTGGAGAAGAATCGGCTTCTTGCCGATTGAGGCATAGAAGGCCATCGCGCTTTGAATTGCCTCGGGAGAGGTCTTTGCGCCGCCCACCACTTCGACCAATGGAATGATATGAGGAGGGTTAAAAGGATGTCCGATCAGGCACCGCTCAGGCCGCCGA
>JAQGPE010000263.1 GCA_028293225.1 Akkermansiaceae bacterium
AAAAAGCGGTTCGTGCCGCCAAATGCCTGCACGCCAACCTGATCGCCCTGTTTCAGAGCGATATACGACAGCAGCAGCATTGCATTCAGGCAGTGGTCGAACTGCGGGAAATCCCCATCCATCGCCCGCATGCGGCGGCCGGTGTCGGTCAGGAAGATGATCGTCTGGTTCCGCTGCTCCTGGTATTCCCGGCTGATGAGGGACAGGCGGCGGGAGGTGGCCTTCCAGTCGATCTGCGCCAGCGAGTCCCCTTCCCGGTATTCCCGGAGCTGGTGGAAATCGCGGCTGCTGCCGGCGAAGGCTTTCCGCACGATGCCCATCTGTTCCTGGCGCTGCTCCATCGCCAGCAGGGCGAAACGCAGCACGGGCTCGTAGTCGGGGTAAACTTTGGTCTCCTCCTCCTCGCCAAGCCTTTGCCGCCGGCTCCACAGTCCCAGCAGCGATCGCCGCCGGATGTGAACCAGGCCGAACCGGGCGACCCCGCGCTCCATGATCCGCACCAGGTGCGAAATCTTCGCCTTGCCGCCCGCTGGAATACTGCCCGACCACGGCATGGAAGGCGCTTCCGCTTCCTGCGGAATGCCGTCGAAGGCTTCCAGAGTCACCGCAACAGGGCCGGGATTGGCGATCTGCAGATGCACTTCTCCTTCTTTTCCGACCGCAAAGCGATGCGGCAGCTTGCGCTCGACGATCAGCGGCGCGGCGCGATAGAGCAGGATCGCGTCAAACAGCGACACGCCGGCAATGACCGCGCCGAAGATCCACCAGGGAGTGACCAGCGCGGGCACGATCGCGGCCGCGAGGCCCAGCAGGGTCCACGTGAAAACGATCCACAGCGCTCTGACGGTCGGACTCACTGGCGGGGTGCGGGAACGGACTCGACGATCGATTTCAGCACGTCATCGATCGCCTGGCCGCTGATGGCCACTTCCGGGGAAAGCTGCACGCGGTGGCGCAGCACCGGCAGCGTGGCGGCCTTGATGTCATCCGGGATTACAAAGGCGCGGCCATGCATGGTGGCGATTGCCTTGCCGATGCGGACCAGGGCGATCGCGCCACGGGTGCCGGCTCCGAGCGAGATGGTGCGGGCGTCGCGGGTCGCCTGGACGATGGCGACCGCATAGTCGACCACCTCTTTCACCACCTGCACGCGCGCCACGGCAGCCTGGGCGGCGATGATGTCGGCGGGCGAAGCCACCGGGTGAAGCAGGCCGACGGCCGAGGCGCCGGGAATTTCCGCAGCGGAACGGGCGACGATTTCCGACTCCGAGGCCTGATCCGGATAGTCGATCAGGATCTTCATCAGGAAACGGTCGAGTTGGGCTTCCGGCAGCGGATAGGTGCCCTCGTGCTCGATCGGGTTCTGCGTCGCCAGGGTCATGAAAGGCGGCTCAAGTTTGAGCGACTCGCCATCGATCGTGACCTGGATTTCCTGCATCACTTCCAGCAGCGCCGACTGGGTCTTCGCCGGGGCGCGGTTGATTTCGTCCGCGAGCAACAGATTGCAGAACACCGGGCCGCGCCGCAGCTGGAAGGTCTGGCTCTTCATGTCGAAAAGCCGGAAGCCCGTCACATCGGACGGCATCAGGTCCGGGGTGAACTGGATGCGGCCGAAGGAACCGCCGAAGGACTTCGCCAGAGCCAGCACCAACTGCGTTTTGCCCAGGCCCGGCTTGCCTTCCAACAGTACATGACCGCCGGCGAGGAGGCCTGCCAAGACTTGGCTGACCACTTCGCGCTGGCCGATGAGAGCCTGTTCGATCTGGCTGCGGATGCGGGTGACCACCGCTGGTGCATCGACCGCGGGTTCGCTGGGAGGAAGAGAGAAGTCGTCGGTCATGGCAGGGAGAAATGAAGGGTCTGAAGATCGGCCATCAGGCGGGTGAAAACGGTAGAGTCGCCGGGAGATTCCTGGGTCATGGCACGCTGGACCCGCTCCTTCGGAATGCCGGCGCGCTCGCCGAGCCAAGCGAAGATGTCCTCGTGATGATGCCCCGCATTTGCGGCCTGCTGCTGGGCCCGCTCCAGGATGGAGTCCCGCAGCGGCCGCAGCAATCCGGCGGCCTTGTCGAGGCGCCAGTGGAAATCGCCGAGCGCTTCCAGGTGGTGATCGTAGGCCCGCAGCGTCGACCGCTCGTCGAGGGCGAGCCGCGGTCCGAAGCCGGGCATGTTTTTCCACAGCCAGTAGATCGTGAAAACCGCCAGCCCGATCAGCACCGTCCAGCCTGCTTTCCACAGCAGCCCCCAGAACGACAGGTCGGAGTCGCGGATGATCAGCACCCTGCCGTCCCGTCCGGTCCAGTCCATCAGGGAGAGAAGAAACGCGCCGTTCTCGTGTTCGTCGATATAGCGGTTGCGGAGCGGCCGGGCATCGGCGAGCACGGAAATACGGCCGGAACCGTAGGTCGTGGATTCGAAAAGATGCGCGTCGCCGCCGTGTTGGGAAATGGCGTAGGAGGAGTCGGCGAAAACTTCGAAAACGTTGTCGTCGACGGTGATCTTGTTGGTGTCGAAAGTCCCCTTTTCTTTGAAATCGATCGTGAAACCGTGTTCCTTGAGCCAGTCGCGAAAGTTGTCGGGGACGAGTTTCGGGTCGGGTTTGTAGTGTTTTTGCCAGTCATTGTGCCACGACTCGGCGCGCTCCCCCAGGACCACCAGGTGGCCGCCGTTGCGGACCCAGTCGTCGATTTCGCGGATAAAACCGCGGGTTTTCATGATGGAAATGGGAACCATCATGACCGTCGTG
>JAQGPE010000265.1 GCA_028293225.1 Akkermansiaceae bacterium
TTGAGCTTCGGATCGGCCGTGACACTGCTGAGATAGGTTTCGACCGCTTCACGGGCACGGGCGAGGTTCGCTTCGGCGTCGCGGCCGCGTTGCTCGGCGAGGATGCGGCTTTGTTCCGCGGCGGCGCGCGCCCGCGTTGCCTGGCTGGCCTGCCAGAGGCTGACGCCGGTGCCGGCCAGCAGTGCGGCGGAGACCAGGCAGGCTGTCGTCAGGGCAAGGCGGTTGCGGGTCGCAAAGCGGGAAAACTGATAGTGCCAGCTGGGCGCGACGGCGCTTACCGGCAGGTCGTCGAGGTGGCGGCGGAGGTCATCGGAGAGGGCCGCCACCGTGGCGTAGCGGCGGCTGCGGTCCTTCTCGAGGGCCTTGATCGTGATCCAGTCGAGGTCGCCGCGGAGGAGTCTTTTGAAGGCCAGCGGATCGAGCTGGCGCAGTCCGGCCACCGCGGTCAGATGGGATTTGGAAATGAAATGATGGCTACTGGGCATGCCGGTCTGGCCCTCGCGCACGTAGCGCAGGGCTTCGTCGAAGGCCATGCGGGTGCACTCGTCGCGCTGGAAAGGGGTGCAGCCTGTTAGAAGCTCATACAGGATGATGCCGAGGGTGTAGATGTCACTGCGGGTATCGACATCCTGGGCGCTGCCGGCCTGCTCCGGGCTCATGTACTGGAGGGTGCCGATGACCGCGCCGACCTGGGTGTAGAGCATGCTGGCCTGGAAAGCGGGCAGATCGGATGAACCGAGGGCCTTCGCGACGCCGAAGTCGATGACCTTCGGCACGGGGCTGCGATCGCATTTCGTGACGAGGATGTTCGACGGCTTCAGGTCGCGGTGGATGATGCCTTTCTGGTGGGCGTGCTGGACGGCGTCGCAGACGGGCAGGAAGAGCTCGATGCGCTCGCGGAGGGTGAGATGATGCTCGTCGCAGTAGGTGGTGATCGGGACGCCGCGGACGAGTTCCATGGCGAAGAAGGAGCGGCCGTCGCTGGTCGCTCCGGCATCGAGCACGGCGGCGATGTTCGGGTGATCCATCATGGCCAGAGCCTGGCGCTCCGCCTCGAAGCGGGCAATGATGGCGCGGCTGCTCATGCCGGGCTTGATGAGTTTCAGGGCGACTTCGCGCTGGATCGGCTCGAACTGCTGGGCGCGCCAGACCGTGCCGAAGCCACCTTCGCCGAGGAGATCGATCAGGCGGTAGTTGCGGATGAAGTCGCCGGGCTTTTCGCCGGGAACATCCGGATCGGCTTCCTCCGCGCCTTCGGTGTTGAGGCCGAGGGCGAGCATGGCATTCAGCGCGGCGGGCGGCTGGATGCTGTCGTCGCCCTGCAAGCGGAAGCCGTCGGCCATGGAAGTAAGGAGGCGGAAAGGTTGAGGTTGACCATCAGGCCTGGAGGGCGGCGCGGAGGGCGGAGAGCTCCTCGTCGACCTCCTTCTCGGTCGGATCGCTGAGGGTCGCTGCGATCTGGCTGCGCAGGCTGTCGCGAAACTTTTTACGCAGGCGGCTGACGGCCTTGCGGATGGCCTCCTCGGTGAGGCCGAGCTTGTAGGCGGCCACGCCGTAGTTGGCCTCCGAGATCCCTTCCGGATTGAGAAAGGGCTCGAGGGTTTCGAAGATGCGGGCGCGGCCGGCGGTGATTTCCTCCGCCCGCAGAGCAGCGACCGAGGCGTCGATGAGCGATTGGGCCCAGATGCGGTTGAACCAGACTTCCGGATCGACGGGGTCGGCGATGTCCCGTTCGGTGACGGTGTCGCCGCTGCCTTGGGAAAGGGTGACGATCTCCCGGTCGCCGCCGCGTTTTTTGGCATGCAGGCGTTCCGCGGTGTCGCGCATGTAGCGCTGGAAGATCACCAGCAGAAAGGTGCGCAGCTTTCCCTGGCCCTGGTCGGCGGCGGAGAAGAGATCGCGTTCCAGCAGATAGGACATGAAGCCCTGCGTCAGGTCTTCCGCGTCATGCGGGGAGACACCGCTGCGGCGGGCAAAGGCGTAGAGCGGTTGCCAGTAGTCGCGGCAGAGGATTTCCAGCGCCTGTTCGCGCAGTTGAAGATTTCCCGAGCGGCAGACCTTGATGAGATTGGTCCACTGCGTCGCTGGGAAATGGGAGGGTGCCGTCACGCCAGCGGCCATTACCTCTCCTGACGCCAGGTTAGGAAAGGCAATTTCTCGCGGTAGCGGCGGCACCTCGGGATTCTCCGCGGAGAGGGTCAGGATTTGATGAAATCCAGCAGGTCCTGGTTCACTTGATCCTTCTCGGTATCACCGAGGGCGTGGGCGCCACCAGGATAGATCTTGAGGATGGCTCCCGGAACCAGCTTGGCGGAAAGGAGGGCCGAGTCGGCGATCGGGACGATCTGGTCGTCGTCACCATGAAGGATCAGGGTCGGAACGTCGAATTTCTTCAGATCTTCGGTGAAGTCGGTTTCGGAGAAGGCCTTGATACAGTCGTAGGTGTTCTTGAAACCGGCCATCATGCCCTGCAGCCACCACGATTCGATCAGGCCCTGGGAGACCTTGGCGCCGGGGCGGTTGAAATTGAAGAAGGGGCCGCTGGGGACATCGCGGAAGAACTGCGCGCGGTCGGCGATCATCGCGGCGCGGAAGCCGTCGAAAACCTCAATGGGAAGACCGCCCGGATTGGCCTCCGTCTTCACCATGATCGGCGGGACGGCGCCCATCAGGACGGCCCTGGCGACGCGGGAAGTACCGTGACGGCCGATAAAACGGGCGACTTCACCGCCGCCGGTGGAGTGGCCGATCATGGTCACGCCTTTCAGATCGAGCGCTTCGAACAGTTCGAGCAGGTCATCGGCATAGGTGTCCATGTCATTGCCGTTCCAAGGCTGGCTGGAGCGCCCGTGACCGCGGCGGTCGTGGGCGATGCAGCGGTAGCCGTGCGAGGCCAGGAAGAACATCTGGGATTCCCAGGCGTCCGCGGAAAGAGGCCAGCCGTGGCTGAAGACGACCGGCTCTCCGCTGCCCCAGTCCTTGTAGTAAATCTCGGTTCCGTCCTTGGTGGTGATGGTTCTCATGGTGGATGTGGAGGTGATGGTTCGGTGAGTTCCTTGGGAAACAAGGCCTGAAGCGTGACACAATTTTTTGACCGGAGTGGCGGATCTTACCCTCGTCACCCGATCCAGCGAGCACCATCTGCCGTCAGTCCACCGGTTTCCCGGTCGATTGGGGCGAACGAGCTTCGCGCTGGGTCCGCCAGACCTTCAGTGCTTTCCGGCGATGGCGGCCAACTCGGGATCCGCGTTGATTTCCCGGAGAGCGGGCGGCCAGGTCTCGACCGCTGCGGCGAGGCTGCCGCTGCCGTGGCCGGGGTGCGCGCGTGCATGGTCGAGGAAGAAGCGGGCCGCCGCTTGGCGGTCGTCCTTATCCCCATCGCGCAGGATGTTGGCGACATGTTCGCCGATGGTCCAGGCGCCCAAGGGCCCGCAGCAGCGCAGCCGGAGCCGGAGCGCCTCCGGCTGGCCCTTTTCGATCGGGTCCATCCGGTCAAGCGTTTGCCAGGCCTCACGCCAAAGCTCCAGTTCGGCGTATCCTTCCGCTGCTTCAAGTTCCATGGGGGAAAAACGGGGTGGGTGGTGTTCACGTCCCGATCTCCGGATAGATCGCATCGCTTCGGCTCATTTCAACGGCGGGCCGGGAAATTCCGGGGAGCGGTCGCTTTCCGCCAAGTCGTCCTTGTGGGCATCTGGCGCACGTACTAGGGTGCTCGCCCTTTTCGAATGACGACAACTGCATGGGTGCGCGGCCAGCGCTGGGTGAGTGAAAGTGAGCCGGAACTCGGCCTCGGGATTATTTTGCGCGGCGCGGAGGGCCGGGTGGAGATTGTCTTTCCGGCGGCCGGAGAGACGCGCCTCTATGCACTGGAGTCGGCGCCCCTGCGGCGGGTGAAGTTCCTGCCGGGGGATGAGATCATCACTCACGAAGGCGCACGGATGATTGTCGACAGCGTCGCGGAGGAAGGCGGACTGCTGATTTATCAAACCCGCGAGGCCACGGTTCCGGAGGCGGAGTTGTCCGACTCGATCAGCTTCAGCAAGCCGGAGGAACGGATCTACAGCGGCAAGCTGGATGATCCGGGCGACTTCGACTTGCGCGGTGAGGCGCTCTCCCGCAGGGCTGAAATGCGCCGGTCGCCGGTCCGGGGGCTGGCGGGAGCCCGCATGGAGTTGATCCCGCACCAGCTCTTCATCGCCGATGAGGTGTCCAACCGGCCCCGGCCGCGCGTGCTGCTGGCGGATGAGGTTGGCCTCGGCAAAACCATCGAGGCCTGCCTGATCCTGCACCGGCTGCTGGTCACCGGCCGCATTTCCCGCGTGCTGATCCTGGTGCCGGAGCCGCTGGTGCATCAGTGGTTCGTCGAGCTGCTGCGGCGCTTCCAGCTGTCTTTCGAAATCTTCAACGAAGATCGCTGTGAGGCGGTGGAATACGGCGATCCCGATGCCAATCCGTTTCTGGAAGGGCAGTTGATTCTCTCAGCGATCGACTTCCTGGCCGATAATCCCGCGCGCGCCGAGCAGGCCCGGGCCGCCGGCTGGGACATGCTGGTGATCGATGAGGCGCATCACCTGGAATGGACGCCGAAGAAAGCCAGCCCGGCATACGAAGTGGTCCGTACCATTTCCCGCGAAACGGACGGCCTGCTGCTCCTGACCGCCACGCCCCAGCAGCTCGGTGCGGAGGGGCACTTTGCGCGGCTGCATCTGCTGGACCCGGAGCGGCATCCGAACCTGGCAAGGCATCAGGAGGAAATGGCTGGCTATGAGCTGGCCGCGGATTTGATCGAAGCGCTGGACGACGATCGGCTCGATCCCCGTTTGGCGGGTTTTGTCGCAGGCCGGCCGCGCTTGGAGAAGAGTCTCGAAGCCTATGAAAAGCAGGAAGCAGGCGCCCGCG
>JAQGPE010000283.1 GCA_028293225.1 Akkermansiaceae bacterium
CCCAGTTGCAGTTGCTCTGCGGCGCCGGCCTCACCCCTGCCGATGCCGCCAGGGCGCTGGTCGCGCTCGGGCAGTATGTCGTCGGCTCGGCGATCGAGCAGCAGGCCGACGAGCAGGATCACGGGGAGCGGAGTGCCGCGTCGGGCGAGCCCGCGGTTCTGCCGCCGCTGCTGGCCCAGGCGTTCGCGGCCTTCGAACAGGCCAGCCCGGACGATGTCTTCGAATACGGCTTGGCGCTGCTCCTTGAGGGACTGGCCGCACGGATCTCCCCGCCCCAGCTCACATGATGTCAGACTCTCCGGTAGTGATCGTCGGCGCAGGCCCGGCAGGCCTGGTTCTCGCGGTGGACCTGGCCCGGCGCGGGATTCCGCTGCGGATCATCGAAAAAGCCGCGGCGCCATCGGAGGCGTCGCGCGCGAAAGGCCTGCAACCCCGGACGCTGGAGATCCTCGACGACCTGGGGATCATCGCGCCGGTCCTCGCGGGCGGCGCACGCTTTCCGCACTGGCGTTCCTATGCCGGAGAAACGCTGCTCTGGGAGCGCAGCATCTGGGAGTTGCTGGGCCGGGAAGAGCCGGTCGCGAGTGAGGAGACGCCCTTTCCGGAGACCTGGATGATTCCGCAGTCCCGCACGGAGCGGATCCTGAGGGAGCGTCTGGCCGGCTACGGAGTCCAGATTGAGTACGGCGCCGAGTTCACCGGCTGCCGCCAGGACGGGGACGGCGTGGTCGTGACGATGAACACCGCCGCCGGGCCAACGCAGGCGCGCTGCCGTTTCCTGGTGGGAGCCGACGGCGGGCGCAGCGCGGTGCGCAAAGCCCTCGCCATCCCTTTCCGCGGCGAAACCAGGGACGATGAACGCTTCCTGATCGCCGACGTGGAAGCCGCGGACCTCGACCGGCGCTACTGGCACAACTGGTCGATCCAGGGCGATCCGGTCCAGCGCATCTCGATGTGCCCGCTACCAGGGACCTCGTACTTCCAGTTCGTCGCGCCTCTCGCCGCGGACATTCCGGCGCCGGAGGCCACGCTGGAAACCCTGCAACAGCTGCTGGATGCCCGGGCCGGCGCGGCCTCGGTCCCGCTGGCGAATCCGACCTGGATCACGCTGCACCGGACGAATCTCCGGCTGGCGGAGCGCTATCGCTGCGGCGCCGTCTTTCTCACCGGAGATGCCGCCCATTCTCCACCACAGGGCGCAGGCCAGGGGCTCAACATCAGCGTTCAGGACGCCTTCAACCTGGGCTGGAAGATCGCGGCGGTGCTCCGTGGCGCTCCGGAGGGACTGCTGGACAGCTACGAACGGGAGCGCCGGCCCTTCGCCGCGGGCAAACTGGGCGTCCTGCCGGAAATGCTCCGGGCGGCCGGCCTGGATGACGAAGACGAGGCGGAGCGGCGGCAGGCTGAAATCGCGAACGACCTCTTTCACCTGCAACTCCACTACCGTGACAGTCCGGCGGTGCGGGAGGCGCGCGCGGAACCATCGGGACCGAGGGCCGGGGACCGGGCTCCGGACGCCCGGGTGAGCGACGCTTCCGGTGCGATCCGGCGGGTCTTCGATCTCTGTCGCGGCCCCCATTTCACCCTGCTCGCCTTTTCACCGGAAAGCGCGGATCTGTGCGGGGAAATCGCCAGCTCATGGAGCGTGGACATTCACGTCCACCTGGCCCACCGGCCCGCGACCGGCGGCGGCTTCCTTCATGAAATCTACGGCGTGGCGGCGGGTTCCACCACCATCCTGCTGATCCGCCCGGACGGATACATCGGCCTGGCTGCCGACACCGACCTTCGCAAGGAGCTGCACGGCTACTTCAGCCAGGTGGCCGCGCCCCGTCCATGAGGTCTTCAGGCGCCCTTTTCGAGCAGTTCGCGGAACTTCGGCAGGACTTTGGCAAAAAGGGAATTCTTGCCGCCGCGCGACAGCTGTTCGGCCAGGAGCTTCACGGCGCCCTCGGGATCGGCCGGGCCGGTCGAGTGAGTGGTGTAGCCAGGGCCGGTGATACTACGTTCGACGTAGGCGGAGCCGGCCTCGCGGGTGATCTCCACGACCACCTCGCCCGCGGTGATGCGGAGCAGCGAGATGTCGGTGGAATCCTCGCTGAGCGCAACGACCGCCTCCACCGGCTCGCCGCCGGCTTTCTGGAAGGCAAAGCTTTCCTTGTTGCCGGAGCGGCGGGAGACATCCAGCTCCAGCTCGACGCCGTCTTTCCAGCCTGCCTGCACGACCAGCCAGGCCAGCAGTTGCAGAGCGGAGCCGCGGTGGGCCGGGTGGGCGGTGATTTCCACCGACTGGACGGCGGGCAGCGCGGCCAGCGCCACGGCGTCGTCGAAGAGAGCGGCGACGGAGACGCGGAATTGATAGGTGCGGGTCCAGGCCAGGTCCTGCATGACCAAGTCGCGGGTGGCGAGGGAAAGCGCGGCATCGATTTTCCCGAAGGAAGCCTTCGGATCGGCCCAACTGGCGCTGTCGAAAACGAAGCGGTCCACCAGGCTGTAGAGGCGGTCCTCGAACAGCGGGGAAAGCTCGCCCTGCCACCAGAAGATCAGCGGCAGGTCGGACGCGAGATGGGCGAAGACGGTATTGCGCAGGCGGCCGGTGGCCTTGCCGGTCAGGGCAAAGGCGATCTGCTCGCAGCACACCGACTTGCGGCCTTCCGCGAGGTGGCAGTGGGCGGTGATCCAGGCGGTGATGGAGGCCTCCGGAGCGGCGCGGTCGATGCCGATGAGGATGGCGCGGCAGGCGTGCTGCTGGGTCAGCTCACGGACGGCGGCGGAGTTCTTTTCCAGATCCTCCGGCACCTCGGAATACACCGCCAGGTTCATGAGCGAGGCATTGGTGCGCGCCTCGTCGGCCGACCAGAGCTTGCGCAGCTCCTTGTCGATGGCCGCGATGGGCACTTCCTGGCCGAGCTCAGGGTGCATGGAAAGCGTGGTCATGGTCGTGCGTGGTCCGGGAAATCAGAGTCTTCTCCAGGCGTGGCCGTCCTGCTTGAGCAGCTCGTCGGCCTCCTTCGGGCCCCAGCTGCCGGCGACGAACTCAGCCATCGGCGGCGGATTGTCGCTCTGGTGCCAGGCGTGTTCGATGTGGTCGATGAACTTCCAGGCTTCCTCGACCTCATCGCGGCGGGCGAAAAGGGTGGCGTCGCCGGCCATGGCGTCGAGCAGCAGGCGCTCATAGGCTTCCGGGCTGCCCTTGCCGAAGCTGGTGTCGTAGTGGAAGTCCATTTTCACCGGCTCGAGTCGCAGGCTGGTGCCGGGGATCTTCGAAACCATGCGCAGGGAAATGCCCTCGTCCGGCTGGATGCGGATGACCATCACGTTGGCGCCGGGAACGCCGCCGGGGAGCGCATTGAACAGCACGCACGGCGGGGCCTTGAAGTGGACGGAGATCTCCGTGGCCTTCTTCGGCAGTTGCTTGCCCATGCGGATGTAGAAGGGCACGCCGCTCCAGCGCCAGGTGTCGATCATCAGGCGGATCGCCACGTAGGCTTCGGTGTTGCTCTCCGGATCGACACGGTCCTCCTCGCGGTAGCCGGGGACGGATTTGCCATCCACTGAGCCGGCGGTGTACTGGGCGCGCACGACATTGGCGGCGACCTTTTCCGGAGTGTCCCACTGGCGCAGGGCGCGGATGATCTTGACCTTTTCGTCACGCAGGGCGTCGGCGCCGAGATCGGTGGGCGGCTCCATGGCCACCAGGCTCAGGAGCTGCAGCAGGTGGCTCTGGACCATGTCACGCAGGGCGCCGGCGTGGTCGTAGTAACCGCCGCGACCGCCCTCCATGCCGAGATTTTCGGCGCAGGTGATCTGGATCTGATCGATGTAGCGGCTGTTCCAGAGCGGCTCGAAAATCGAGTTGGCGAAGCGCAGCACCATGATGTTCTGCGCGGTCTCCTTGCCCAGGTAGTGGTAGATGCGGTAGGTGTCCTTTTCCTGGAAGGTCCGGTTGACCACCTCATTGAGATGGCGGGCGGTGGCCAGGTCGGTGCCGAAGGGCTTTTCCACGATCACGCGGGACCAGCAGCCTTCCTTCGACTCATTGAGACCGGCGGTCTTCAGGCTTTCCAGGATCTCGTCGAAGAACTCCGGGGCGCTGGCGATGTAGAAGAGGCGGTTGCCCTTGCCACCGCGCTCCTTGTCGATCGCATCGAGGCGCTCGGCGAGGCGCTTGTAGCCATCGGCATCGGTGAATTCGCTCTGGTGGTAGGAGATGTTCTGGACGAAGGAGCCCCAGATCGCATCGTCCTGGCCGGTGCGGGAGACCTTGCGGTTCAGCTCTTCCAAGCCGCTGCGGAATTCCTCGTCGGTCTTCTCGCGGCGGGCGAAGCCGATGATCTTCACGCCGGGCGGCAGCTCGCCGTCCACCGCCAGATTATAGAGTGCTGGCACCAGCTTGCGGTGGGTCAGGTCTCCAGTTGCGCCGAAAATGACAACGGTGCAAGGCTCCGGACGGGAGCGGGAGACGAGGTCTTCGCGGAAGGGATTCGTCATATGGACAGAGGGGATTTGGCCCAATTCCGGAATATCGCAAAGAGAAATGCGCGGCAATTGCGCCTGCATGACGGTCACGGAGCGCGTCAGGCGGGCAGGCGGTGCTCAACGAACTTGCGAATCCGCTCGTTGTCGCTGGATCGCAGGAGCTCCCGTGGCCAGACGGCCGATAGATCCAGCGATGCGATCCGGATACATCGTGTCGCTTCGTTGGAACTCACCGCGGTACGCACCGCTTCAAGTTCGTCAATGGCAGCGCGGGGTTCGAAAGTGCCGGCTTTGACTGCGGTGAGCACGTCGACCAGAAATTCCCTAACCACCAGCATCATGATGCGCAGATGGCGGAGATCATTCCGATCCGACTGATCGATCCGGGCGACATTGGCAATTTTGGCCTGCAACTGCACCACGGGAGAAGGGATGCACGCTTCCACCTCATCAATCGTGATGATTTGCGACCCTTCCTGCAGTTGCTTCCTGGTGACGCCGAGAACCTCCCGGAGCACCTCGACCTTCAGAACTTTGCCGCCGATCTCGATCTTCAACTGGCCGATCAACGGGCTGCGAGCCCCAGCCCACAGGACCACACCGCCGCGAATCCGATGCAGCTCCTCCAGCAGCCGGGCATCCCCCAGCAAATCGAGATCCTTGCTCAGCAGTGGGAAGAACTCATCGAGCTTCGAGCCCAGCCGGTCACGGTAAATCAACGCCCAGAGACTGACCGCGTGACCTCCCACAACCAACGGCAGCTTGCCGTCGATTGAGGTGCCCAGCAGTTCCCGAAACTCAGCGACTTCGGTAAGTGCGGCTTCTGGCGTCATAAGCTCGTTGAAGGGTGCCGATAAGATCCACGACTTTCACTTTGGCATCGATCGGCAGCATCGAATTCTCCTCCTGCAGACGCGCGGGCGTGATCTCTCCGGCCGCGAGACGGCGGGCATCCTCCCGGCGCTCCTCGCGGTGTTCGCGTTCGATCTCCTCAAAGGAGATGTATTTCGCGTCTTCACTGGCCACCCAGGGATGAAGCCACAGAAAGGGCTCAGGGTCAAGGCAACGGCCGCGGAGACCGGCCCCGGCAAACCGTCACCCCCGGTGGGGCGTTTCCGGTGAAATATGGCGCAAAAATACCAGCAATCCGGCGACATCTAGTCAGTTCATGCGACTCTCTCCCCGGCCTCCCGCCTGCGAGGCTGTGAGGAGACTATCATCATGAAATTAAGGCTCGTCGTTTTCCTGCTGCCGCTGCTGGGCTTGCACTTCCAGGGCGCCGCCCTCCACGCCGAAGCGGCCACGCCACAGAGCCAGGAAGCCGTGCAGCCGCGCGTCGCCTTTCTCGGGGACAGCATCATGTTTGACGGCCGCTGGCCCCTCCGCGTGGAGGCTTCCCTGCGCGCGACCCCGCAGTATGCGAACGCCGAGATCGTCAACTTCGGCCTCCCCAGCGAGACGCTTTCCGGCCTCTCCGAACCCGGTCACGCCGAGGGCAAATTCCCCCGCCCCTGCCTCTTCACCCGCCTCACCGGCATCCTGCAGGGCTTTCACCCCTCCCTGATCATCGCCTGCTATGGCATGAACGACGGCATCTACCTGGCCGCCGATCCGGCCCGCCTCCGCGCCTACCAGGATGGCGTGGCCCATCTCAATGACGAAGCCCGCAAGGCCGGCGCCCGCATCATCTGGGTCACCCCCTCCCTCTTCAAGGCCGACCACCCGGACCAGGACACCGTCCGCTACGACGCAGTGCTCGACACTTTCGCCAAGCTGCTCCTGAGCAAGCGCGACCGGGAGCACTGGGAGGTCATCGATCTCCGCACCCCCCTGCGCAAAGACATCGCCACCGAAAAGCGCAGCAATCGCGCCTTCGTCTACTCCGGTGACGGCATCCACCCGGACGAACAGGGCCACCGCTTCATCGCCGGCGCCGTCGCCCGCGGCCTTTGGCCCCTGCTGAAGCTTCCTGGTGAGCCCGCCACCCTCGAGGGCATGGCCCTTTCCAAGCTCAGTGAGCGCGCCAACCTCCTGAAACTGGCCTGGCTGACCAAGACCGGCTACGACCGCCCCGGCATCCCCGCCGGGCTGCCCCTCCCGGAGGCTCAGGAGAAAGCCGCCGCTCTCCTGACCGACTACGTCGCGCTCTCCACCGTGGTTCATTCCGACTGGCAGGGCTTCGACCGCATCGACTTCACCTCAGCCGGCCGCCCCGCCCTGCTGGTCAGCCCGAAGGACCCCGCTCCCGGCAATCCGTGGATCTGGCGCACCGAGTTCTTTGGCCACGAACCGCAGGCCGACATCGCCCTGCTCCAAAAGGGCTTCCACTTCGCCTACGTGGTTGTCCAGAACCTGTGGGGCGCGCCCGCCGCGCTCGATCACATGGACCGTTTCTACGGCATCCTGACCCGCACCTATCACCTCGCTCCCCGCAGCGTGCTGGAAGGCTTCAGCCGCGGCGGCCTTTTCGCGCTGAACTGGGCGGCCCGCAATCCCGGCGAGACCGCGGCGCTCTACCTCGACGCCCCGCTCTGCGATTTCAAAAGCGCCCCCTACGGCATCAAGGACGGCATGAAGTCCGCCGATGACTGGCATGTCCTCCTCTCCGCCTGGAACATGACCGAGGAGCAGGCCCTGGCCTACGACAAGAACCCCGTCGACAACCTCGCCCCCCTGGCCGGCCAGCGCGTGCAGATTCTTTCGGTCATCGGCGATGCGGACGAGGTGGTCCCCGTGGCGGAAAACACCGGCCTCGTCGAGACCCGCTACAAGGCCCTCGGCGGCGAAATCCAGGTCATCCACAAGCCCGGCGGCAAGCACCACCCGCACAGCCTGCCCGACCCGGCACCGATCGTGGCCTTCGTCCTGAAGGCCACCGGCGCCCCGCAGTGAACGACTTGCGACCGATCCGGCAGCAGCGGCGCAGGCCGGCCTGAAACGGCAACAAA
>JAQGPE010000285.1 GCA_028293225.1 Akkermansiaceae bacterium
TGACGGTGACGAAGACCCGCAACCATCGCCGGTATGTGGATCTCGAAGACGCCCTCCGGCGGTGGCTGGAGCCGTGGGCAAAGTCGAAAGGCTCGATTCTACCGGCGAACTTCCAGCGGCGACGCCAGCGCCTCGTGAACGGCTTTTACACCACGCCGGGCGCAACCCTCGCCAATCCTGGCTCCTGGAGGCCCTTGGTCGAGTGGGAGCCCGATATCACCCGCCACAGCTACGCGTCATATTGGGAGGCTGCACACCGCACCGAGCCGGCATGCCGCGAGCGCCTCGCGGCGAACATGGGGCACACCAATTACAAGACCTTCGAGACGAAGTATCGGAATGCCCGCACCACAGACCAAGCGACGGAGTTTTGGGGAATAAAGCCGCCCGTCGGGGAGGCGAATATCATATCGATTGCGTAGTTATCGCTCCGTAATTATGAAATTCTTCGAAGGATTCATTGCCGAGGTCGGCCGACCAGTGTTGACCTCCGAGGTGTCTTCAATCTGGTATCCCTTCGGGAACGTCCGCCCGGCGTATCGATGGGCTACAATCGTCATCGACTGATACGATGACTCCGTCGTTCCTATCCCGAATCGAGTGTCCGTCACCGTGATTAGGTGTTTTTTGCCTCCTAGATCTTCGCGATGAATAGTCATGCCGCTGGGATCTTTTTCAGCAGGCCCCCCTGCGATTATTGGACCCACACAACCGGAGAGACCCAACGCAAAGGCAAAAACTAAAGCACTGTTTTTCATTGAGAGCGCCTTAAATCACTTCAAGGCGCTCCCGTGAAGCTCAATTCCCCGTGGCGTTCTCTCCGATGCTGAAGAGATCCCGCAGCACGTGCAACACGCTCGCGCCGGCCGCGGCGTTTTCGCTCCCGACGCCGAAGCCGGAAATGATCGCCTCCGTGTCCTTGAGCACGGCATCGGCACCGCTGCTTTTCCCGGATCCCAGGTGCACGGCACTCTCGACCGCCTTCACCGGCACCGAGAAGAGATTTCCCTCCGGGAGGTATTGGTGGAACGCCTTGTAAAGCCCGCCCTCGACCGCATCCCCGAGGAAGGGAATCCCCTTCAGAGGTGAGGTGATCGTCTGGAGCGCCAGCAGCTTCGGGTTCCAGTTCCGTTCATCGAAAAGCTCGTCGCCGGAATCTTTGCTGTCGCGCACGGCCGCGCGGATGATCGAACTCATCACGCCGCCGAAGAAATACGCCTGCGCCACCGCGCGGAGCTTCTGCTTCATCGGCTGCTTGGCCGCCGCGTAGACCATCAGCGCCATTTTCTGGCGGGGTTCCGAGGCGAAGGCCCAGGCCAGTTTCATGGCCGGGTTCGTCGAGGTGTTCTCGAACAGCGACCGCGCGCCCATCCGCATCGGCTGCGCGACCTTGTCGACCTCTCGCTCGGCTGCAGCGTGAGCGAAGGCTTCAGCCTCCGCGCCCTTCAACCGGAGATCCTTCGCCACCACCGTCTTCTGATAGTCGAACACCATGGCGTAGGTGCCGGCCGTAAAGAGCGCGTCCGCTCCGCCGATAAGCTGGCCGATCCGCTGCACCTGGTGCTTCAGATGGTTCGGGGTGCCGGTGCTGAGACCCGCGAGTGCCTGCCGGACGACCGGCGGCATTTCTCGGAGACGGCGCTGGATGTAGGGGGACGCGATCGCATCGCCCCAGCCAAGCTGGCCGGTGGTGAGCTTGGCCATCCGCTTCACGTAGGAGCCAACCGGCATCGAGTTCGCAGCCGCCCCCAGCTGCGTCGCCTGGACCGCCAGCACCGACACGCGCCCGATCAGCGCCACCGAGGCGAGGTGATTCAGCGCCTTGTTGATGGCCTTGGTCGATGCGAGGTGAGAGGCGGCATCATTCGTGCCGCCGCGGCCGAACAGTTCGATCCACGAGCGCAGGGTTTTCACTGCCTCGACGCCGGCCTTTTCGGCAACCGAGTTCCGGACGTCGCGGTGATCCAGGAGGCGGGAGGCCTCCGTGGCAAATGGCGCGTAGGCCATCCAGTGCTCCATTTGGATCGTGTGCGCCTGGAAGGTCTGTAGGGCGTCGCGGAACTGCGGCTCTGCCACCGCCTGCCCGCGTGTCTTGAGGCTGCCAGGGGTGAACGTCGCGCCATTGGTGACCTGATTCGTCACCGGGTCGAGATTCACGGCATTAGTTCCCTTCACCGGCTCCACCACCAGCGGGGAGTAATTCTTGTTCCGGGGCAAGTTCACGCCGTTGAGCTCGCGGAAAATCGGATTCAACCGGTCATACTCCGCGGCGTATTTCTCCATCAGGTAGAGCCGGACCCCCTTCGCCTGCTCGGAGAGGCCTGCCTCCAGCGAATCGACGAACTTCTGGTCATAGTGCCACGAGCCGACCGGGCGGCCCGCCTCGTCGACGTGGCCGAGCATGTGCCGCCGGCCGTCATCCTGCCGCCACATCAGCGTGGCCGCGATGGCTTCGAGCTGGCTGTAGTAAACCCCGTTCGTTCCCTTGATGCCTTTCGGCTTTCGGGGCTGGCCCTTGCGGGTGGTGTCCTGCCGGACCTCCGCGAGCTTCCGCCGGAGAAGCTGGCCCTTCAGGGCCGCATCAGCAGTGAACCGATCGAAGCGACGGGCGCCGCCCGCGAGATCCACGAACAAGTCCTCGATCTCCGCCCAGGTCGACTGCAGGGCGTCCGTCTTCCGGTTGTGCGAGGCCAGCTCCATCCCGGCGAGCCGGTCTGCCTCCGCCGATTTGTCGCCGAACACCCAGCCCGCCGCCTGCTCGAATCCGAGGATCGAAAGGAAGGAATGTTCCGTGGCCCCGAGCTTCTCGCGGCCGTAGTCCTCCATGATCTTGCGGCCCTTCTCCGTGCCACGCTTGCCGGTGTCGGCGATGAATCGGCTCCGGCGGGTCTGATCGACCTCCCGTTGCCGGGAGACCTTGATGACCTGGTCGAGATACCCGGTGTCGAAAATGCGGCTCGCCTCGATCACGGCCATCTCGCGACCGGCGGCATCCTTGTGGCCCCAGTCCCCCGCAAGGCGGACCATCTGGGCTTCCATGATCATGTGCGCCTCCTGCGCGGCCGTGTAGTCGCCCGAGCCCGCCAGCGACTCCAGCCGCACGGCATCGGCCTCCGCTTCGGCGGCGGTCTTGGTCATGGCGTCCCGGACCGACTGGAAAAGGTCATGGACGTCGGCACCGATCGTGCCGCGCGGCTTCTCGCCAGGCTCCGCTTTCTTCGGCTGGGCTCGGTCGAGGATCTTTCGGAAATCGGCGTCATACTGGACCCGCATCCAGTCCTCAAGGTGCTTGTCGACCTTGGCGAGCCGGTCCTGAAGGAATTTCAACCGAGCTTCGTTGGTGCCGAGCTTCGCGAGCTGGGTGTAGCCGCCGACCTTGCCGCGGATCTGAGCGGGCACCGCACCGAGGATGCCGTCCAGCAGTTCCAGCGTGCGACGGATCTCCTCCTTGTCCGAGTAGACCGAATCCTGCTGCTCGACCTGGCTCTTCAGCCAGTCATTCGTTTCGGCGATGGCGGTGCCCTTCGCGGCCCGAATATCGGCCTGGGCCCTGGTGAGAGCTTCCTTCATCCCGGCTACCGACTGACTTTCCTTCTGAAGCAGCGTCCACATGGCATCCGTGCTCGGCTCGCGGATGAGGCCCGCGTCGAACATTTCCTGAGCCGCCTGATCGGGCATGAGGTCGCCGCCGAACACCGAGCGGGAGACGCCTTCGCTCCCGTCGTAGTCGCCGGCGTTGTGAACCTTGAAGAGATCCGGGTGCTGTTTGATGGCCTGGGTTTTCGATTTCAGCCGGCCCCGCAGCGGGCTTTGGGGATCGGCCAGGAAAGCGTGACCCGGCTGGGCCTTCAATTTCACCAGATCATCATTGCTGAGGATTCCCCAGTGGGTCGCGTAGGCCTGCCGCTCCAGTTCGTCCTGCCGGAGCGCCTGCCGGACGCTCGCCTCTTTCTGGAGGGATTTCCGCTGCCGCTTCGCACTCATCAGCAATTCCAGACGCTCGGCCTGGAGTCGCAGGGCCTCGGTGCTTTTCGCGATGCGGGACATCGCCTGCACACGCCGGACCGGATCCTTGATCCGTGAGACAGCATCGCCCAGGACACGCCCGGCCATTTCGCTGTGGGAAATAGCGAAAACCGTCTGGCCTTCCTTCACGCTCGCAGCCATTTCCGGCGTGATGTCCACTTTCCACATGGGCGTTTCGCCCTCGGCCTTCACGGTCCCCGGCTCCACCTTCGCTCCCCACTTCTTCACATACTTCCCGATCTCGGATGGCAAAATCTGGTCATAGAAACCCTTCATACCCTGGCCTTCGATCTTCAGGCCATCGCCCTTGAAATTGTGATCGCGCGTCGGCTCGGCCGCGACCCTCGCCGCCAGCTCCTTGCCGATGTAGTTCCCCAGCTCACCCACGGGAACCTCCATGGCAACAAGCCTCGGATTGTCGCGGCCGTGCTCGAGCGCCTCGATATTGAAGCCGCCGCCCTCCCGGTAGAGTTGGATCTCCTGCACCTGCTTACTGAGATCGAAGCGGGCATTCTGGGTATCGCCATCCGTCCAACCGATCCATTCCTTGCCACTGGCCACCGCATCACGCAGCGCCCGCTTGAACATCTGAAGCGGCCAGTCCTTGCGGAAAGGCGCGTCCGCGACGCGGTTGGCAGATGGCTGAAGAGTTCCAACATCATCACCTAGGCGAGACCTCTCGATGGGGGTCAATCTCGCCCACGATGACTCTGAAATCCCATGGAAGTCTCTGACCAATGCGTCTCGATCCTGAGTATAGCCCTTCTCTCTGCCCGCCTGGTGCCGGTCGCTCTGGATTTCTTCGATGAAGAGACCGGGACGGCCGGCGGCGTCGGCGCGCTCATCGAGCCGCATGTGCGCCACGTAGCCCTCCGCGTCGAAATGGCTGGAGGTGTAGGCCGGGCCGTCCGGCAGGGTGAGGACCACCTCGCGATAATGCTCACCGCCAGGGAGGACATACTCGTCATAGCGGGGCGAAGAATGCTTCTCCATCCGGAAAGCTTTCTCGGCCTTGTCAGCAGCTTCGGACAGGGTGCGCAGCGATTCCCAGTCAAAGGACGGATCAAGGTCCCGGCCCGCTTTGAGAGCCCGCTGGTATTCCTCGCCCTTGGCGCCACGGCCCAGCGCCTCGACGAAGTTCAAGCGCTGCACCTGGCCGATGCCCTTTGCGTCCAGGATGTCGAACGCGGCGAAGCGCGCTTCATTCTCTGCGTTGCGGGCGAGTTCGGACTCGCGCTCAAGATTGCCGAGCGCCGTCTCGTCGTGGCGGCTGACGGCTTCCGAGAATCTCACCGCTCCCTCATTGCGGAGATGGTCGAGAAGCGCCGCCTTGGGCACTTTCCCGCCGTTCTCGGCCGCGATCCGCCGGACGGCGTCCTCCAGCCCGCTCCATTTGATTTCTTCCGCCTTCACGCCGCTGCCGCGGGCTGGGTCGATGGTAGCGAGCACTTGCTCCGGAGAAGCGCTGGCCGGGAGCTTTGCCTCCGCGACCTGCTCCAGCTTCGAGAAGAATCCGGGCTCGCGGTTCAGCACCGGGCCCGCCTTGTCGTCACCGATCGAAAACGAGGAAGCGAGATCGTCGTCGGAAACGTCCTTGAGGCTCGACGGCTTCAGCGCTTGCAGGCTGTCGAAGTAGCGCAGGATTTCGGCCTGGATCTCCGGAGCTTTCTCTAGATCGTCGAGGGCGAAAACCGATTTGCCGGAAATGGCATCCCCCACCAGGAACGCCGGCAGTTCGGTCGGGAAATCCTCGGTCTTGTAGCCGCGCTCGTCGAGCAGCTCGTGCATCGTAGCCAGCTCGTCCGGGGTGACGTGCTGCTGGATGAACTGCAGCAGATCGTTCGCCCGGGCGGCGCCGTCCTTCTGTGCGACGTGGAGCAGCTCGTGGGCGAGCGGCCAGGCCAGGGGAATGTCCCGGCGAGCTGGATCCGTACTGAGGAAAACTAGGTCGGGGTTCCCGCGGGGATTGAATCCGAGGAGACCTCGCTCGGCGGAGCCGCGGAAGAAGAGCGTTTCGACGCCAAGCGCTTCTTGAATTCGCCGGGTGTAGGTGCCCAGATCGGCCGATACTTGTCCCGGTCGAACGAGCTCGATGCCAAGCTCTCTGGCGATTTCGAGGATTCCGGGACGGTTTTCATTGGCTGGCTCGAAGGTGTGCTCATATGGCGATTTTGAAAAGGAGGTTTTGAGATCCTCGGACAAGACCGGCCGCTGCTCACGGTTGCCGATCGAGAACGGATCGCCCTCCGCTCGGAAATCGGCGTAGCGCGAGGGATCGGTGGTGCCGTCGAGGATTTCGCGGGTCGCCCGGTCCGCAGCGGAATCGTGGGCGTTCTGCTCGGTGGTGCCGAAAAGCTTCGCGAGGTAGGCGTCGCGGGTGGTGGTGTCGAAGGTTCCCGCCTTCTCGGCTTTCTTCAGCGCCAGCGCGCGGCCGAGGGTCAAACCCCAGCGGGCCCGGACCGCATCGAGAAAGGCGGTGAACTTCCGCGTCGCGTCCGGAGCCAGACGAGCGATGGCCGTCAGGTTGCGGGTGAGGAAACCGGACGGCAGCTGCATGACCCCTTCCCGGCTGTTCTGATTGTCACGACCGGAGCGCCGGCTCTTGAGAACTTCGGACTGCGCGATTTCCGCGACCGCCTCGTCGAGCATTCCCGAAGTCACGTGCTCGTCGGCGATCCCCTCCGGCAGCAGCCGCAAAGGCGTGCGGGCCTCTCCGCCGGAGCGGACAGATTTACCCTGAAGGACGTTGTCGTATGCCCGCACGAAGGCGAGGTCATCAGCGCGGGTGAGATCGCCGCGCTCGGTCGCTTCCTGTCGCAGGCGGTGCCAATCCTCGTGAAAGACGGTCGTGGCATCCGCGCCGTCGTAGAGCCGGATCACCGATTGTCGCATGCCGCGGGCGATTTCCACGCTGTGCGAACCGAGAACGTTCCCGGCAAAGGAGCCGTCGCCGCCAGCGATGATTTCCCGGTTTCGCACCTGCTTCGCGTAGCGCTCGGCGGCAGCCGGATCGGCCCCGGCCATCGCTTCCGTGAACACCTTGCCGAGGTTGACCTCGATCGACTTTGGCTTGTCGCCCTGGAGTTTGGCTGCTTCGTCGGCAGCTTCCATGAGGCTCGACATGTAAGCGATGTGTGAGGACTCAAGATCCTTCATCGCTTCGAAATGCTTTCCAGCCAGCCGCATCGCCCCGACCCGGTTCGGGCTGCGGAAGAATTCGCCGCTGCCTTCCGCGTGAACCAGCCAGTCGCCGGTTTCGCCGTCGCGGGTCAATACCGGCATGTCCGCCATGGCCTGCGATTCCTGAAGGGCGGTGGCCGTGCGCTGGAAACTGTCGCGGAGCTTTTCCGTCGCGGCCTGCGCGCCGGGGCTCCGCGGGTCCAGCTTCGTCATCGCCTGATCAATGGCGGCATTCATGGGGCCGATCCCCTTCGACGCGGCATCGCGGATCCCGGCGATATTCTCCGGAGAGACGCCCATCGCTTCGAGGTGGAGGTCCGGAGCTTCCGCGAAGGCGCGGGCCCGCGCAGCATCGCCACGGGCGCCGATCAGCGAGCCGAAGCCGACCAGCGGCGCGAGGCTCGCGAAGGTTTCCGGAATCTGCGACCACGCCCCATGCAGCACACCCTTCTCCCCGGTCCACTGGACGCCGGGAATTTTCGGGTCGGTGGCGGCGGCGAAGCTCTGGAAAAGCGGATTCACCATCCCTTGCCCGGTCGCCACGGCCGTCTCCTCGGCGGCGGTGATCGCGAAACGGGTCGCATACCGGCCAGCCAGTCCGCCGCCGACCCGGTTGATGGCTCCCTGTGCCCACTTTTCCAGGAACGGCAGGCCGCCCTTTAGAATCTTCGACCCGGCCAGCTGCAGCACGGTATCCGGCACCGCCTCCCAGGCGGCGAGGGAGTCGGCTTTTGCGGAAGCTTCTTCCTCCGGCATGGTCTGAAGGAAGTTGTTCCGGTACGCCGTGTAGGCATTGCCGCGCGCCATCGCGTAAAGCGCCACCGGCCCGGCATAGGGCACGGCACCGACGGCCACCGCGCTCAGAAGTTCCGGCTGCTTGTAGAGCAACCGCTGAAACGATGCCGGCACGGCGATGTCCGGATCGGTCTGCACCGGCCGGTAAACGTTGTCCTGGATGGCGGCGACATCGCCGGCGAACTCCAGCTGAGCCCGGCGGTCCTTGGTCTTGGAAATCTGCCCTTCGATTTGCTGCTCGGTCGTTTCGTTGAAACCGGACTGCATCGGTCCCAGCTCGCGGGTGCCCCGGCGCTTCGCTGCCAGAGCGTCCTCGCTCTGACTCTGCCCGATGGACAGAAAGCCCCGCTCCATGGCTCCGCCGATCTGCTCGGGCACCTTGGCCGCTTCGCGGGCCATGTTCGCCATGAACTCGGTCTGAGCCTTCGCAGGCAGGGCCCGCGCGAAGGTCCCCACCGCCTGCAGGAACGGCTGCCGCTGATCCGCCGGGAGTGACAGGTAGACTTCCTTCGCTGCCGCAGCGCCTTCGTCGCTCTTCATCGCGGCCGTTACGCGCGCAAGCTGCTGCGAGAATGGCGCAATGTGGTCCTGTGTCGCCTGATAGGCCCGCTGCCACTGTTCCAGATAATCGCCCTCTTTTTCGACATCGTAGCCGGGCTTTCCGAACTGCTGCTTTCGCCACATCTGGAATTCCAGGTATCCGTCCCCGTCACCGGACCGCTGGGAAAGCGCGATAGTGGCGGCGCGGGTCTGGAGATCATCAGCGATTCCAGACGCTTCCTTGCGGGTGGTGGCCGCTTTGACCATCTGCCCGTGAAACTCCTCCTCACTGTCGCCACCCTGCCCGTCGAACATTTCGAGAGCGGCCTGCTTGAGCGCCAGCCGCCTTGTCAGCCCGGAGGTGGGAGCATCCTTGCCGCCGTTGTAGAGCCGCAGGGCCAGGTCATTGGCCGCAACCACCTTCGCCCTGTTCAGGTCGCGCGCGACGCCGCTCAGGTCATCGCCCTTAAAGAAATTGTCAGGATCCAAATAGGCCTGGTCGACCGTCGCGGTGCCGGTCCGGAAGAATTCGAGCATTCGCGCGTCCTCCTCCCGTTGCTGGCGAGCGAGCGGGTTTTCCCCGAAGGCAGGGACCGTGCTGGGCGGGGCATCCGAGCGCGGCAAGACCGCTGGACCCGGCGCCACCGGCTGAAGCTCTTCCGGCAGGACCGCCGTCGCGGTGGGATCTTCGAGCCCGTCGCCGGGCAAAAGGGAAATGGCCATATTACTTGCGGTATCCGTTCAGGAAAATCTGCGCTTCGATGTCGCGGCGGCGCTGCAGCCCTTTGCTCGGCACCAGGACGCCGCCCTTCTCCTCATTGCGGTAAAGGCGCATCGCCTCCGCGATCTCCGCGTCACTGCGGTGACCTCGCTTCACCAGCAGTTCCTCGAGCTGGCCGAGGTTGAAGTCGAAACTCGTCAGGGCATCTTTCTGCGCGTCGTTAAAGTGGTAGCCGTTCTTCTCGGCGATTTCATCCACCCGCTTCCGGTGCATGGAAAGCTCGGCATCGAGGCGCTTCTCCGCCTCCGCCTTGTCGATCACCTCACCCTCTTTGCTTTTCGTGCCGTAGCCGATCGACCATTGCCGGTTGTCCCAGTAGGCCGAGCGGTAGAAGCCGCCGGGCTCGCCGCCGGCTTCAAGATCTTTCACCACGTCCTTGATAGTGCTGCCGACCGGCACGGCCCCTGTGTTGCTGGTCGCGCCCCTGTCTCCCGTGGGAGACGCGGACGGCAGCTTGGACTGCTGAAGGCGCTGCCTCAGCTTGTCCCCGCCGAGCTGGAAAATGTGATCGTCGATTTCCGACGGTTTGGCGTCCGGATGGGCTCGGATGAAATTGCTGTAGTCGTAAAGGACCGCGCCGAGGTGATCCTGCGCCGAAAGCCTTTCGGTCATGGCGGTGCTGGCCGCCTCCTGGTCAAACCAATCGAAGGACGAACTCCCGTCGAAAATCGCCTTTGCGGTCGCCTGCTCGTAGGGCGGAGCGCTCACTTGCCCCGCCTTCGCCGCGTAGAGCAACCGGAATGCCTTGGCGCGGTTGGCATCGGTCTTGTCTTTGGCGAGGTCCTTGGCGGTGGCGTCCGCTTCGCTTTCCGACATTGAGACGCGGAGAGCCTTCTTCAAGGTCCCTTCATCAAGCTCGGAAACCGCCTTCGCCTGCTCATCCGACAGGCCGGCGGCGGTGAGCTTCGGCTGCGCACGCAGGTAGCCGGCATCGACCAGGGAACTGACATCCTGCGACACCTTGCCGGTGCCATCGACCTTGCCGAACAACCCGGCCTTGTAGGATTCCATGATCGACTGCTTCCCGAGGTCCGCATAGGTCCTGATCTGCTCAAGCTGGCCTTTCCGGACGGTGTCGAGGCGGCCCTGCAACTCCTTCTTGGCCGCGCCTTCCGGCAGCGTGTCGATCTGGTTCGCCATCTTCACGTAATCGACGTCGAAATTCTCGGAGTCGGCTTTGTAGGAATCCAGGCCGACCGTCACCTCGCCCATGACCTTGGCCATGTGCTCCGGGCTGTTCCGCTCGGCGTCGGAGAGCCGCTTGCCAAGCTTCTGCTTCAATTCCTCCCGAACCGCTGGGCGCAGGCCCGCCCCGAGGCGATCGATCTGCTCCGGAGAAGTGATCTGCTCGGGGGAACCGGGCGTGACCGGCTGGCCCGCCAAGGCGATGCCGTCGAGAATGTCCTTCGTAGTCTCGGCAGTTTCGTCAGACAGTTTGGAGCGGGCAAAGGAAAAGAGATTGTCGTAGGCCGCGGGGTCCATGCCCTCTGGAACCTTTTTAGGGTCCGCGCGCTTCAGCCACCCGGCAGCATCTTCGGTGATGGCGGTTTGCTCGCCCTGCACCTGCTTCTTTTTGATGTCCTGTTTCTCCTCATCGTGCAGATCGAGAATGTCCGCCTCCGCTTCTTCCGGCGACCACGTCCCGGCAGCCTGCGATTCGCGGATGGTTTTCCGAGCGCTCTCAAAATCCCCCGCCTGACGATACGCACGAACAGTATTCGTGGACTGCTGCCGAGCGCGCTTCACACCCTGGGTGAGCACAGCTGCTTTAGTGTCGTTCTGGTAGTCCTGCTCCCAGCCGGTGAAATTCTGTTCCATCTCGGGCTTAAACAGCGGGGACATAGGCTGCTTGAACACATCTTCTCGGGCCGCCTTCATTCGGTCGCTCAAGTCTGGGGACCATGTCGATTCATCGGGATGCTGAATCCGGAACTGCTGATGCTCGTCGAGCGCCTTCTGCACGCGGGTGCGCGCATAGTTTTTCGTCCGATCGTCAGTGATGCGCTGATGGCGTTGCTCCATTTCGAGCCCACCTTGAAAGACGTCACCGACAGTCTGCGCCACCTGCTGACCCGCACGCGCAGCTGCGGCACCGGGAATCCCAGCTACCTGCGGAGAAGGTCCGACCTGAGTGTATCGCCCTGGGACGGGCGTGAGTTCTGGGATGAGGGGCATTTAGGCGACGGGTTGAGGAGATTGTGGGGGCTGCTGCTTTGGCTGGCGTCCGTAGTAGGAGACTCCACCGCTTGCCATGGAGCCCAGGTTGGAAAGGAGAGTGCCGTTCGCCGCGACGCGGGTGCCGACGGCCTGCGTCCGCGCTTCCCACAGCGACATTTCACCCTGCTGGCGGGTGCCTTGCGCATCCATCGCACCCGCGCGGGCCGCGTCCTGAATCCGCAGCTCCTCACGGCCGGCAGTCTCGATGAACGCATCTTCGATCGAACCTTCGTTCACCAAGCCGGAACCGGCGTTGCTGCCGGTGCGGATCCTCGCCAGCCGCCTCTTGCTGTTGACGCGCTCGCGGCGGACCGTCTCCGCGGTCTGCTGCTCCTGCATCATCGCGTTTTGGTCCGCAGTCTTCTTCTGCATCAGCCCCGCCTCCTCCTGAGCGTCGGCTGATTTTTGGCTCTGATTGTAGCTGTAAGCAGCGCTCGCGGCCGCTACCGCCAGGTAGACGTAAAACAGATCGTCAACGAGGAAGAACGCCAGGATGTGAGGGAGCAACATAAGCGAGGGGCTTGGCCATATTGATGACACCCCGGCTGATCTCTGTGAACCCGCACCGCGCCGCTTCCCGGTAAATCGAATGTCGGTAAGCACACGCGAAGAGCATTTTGATCCCGATCCGGGCGGCCTCCGCTTCGAGCGCGGCGAAAACGGCCCGACATGCTGAGCGCGCCGTCGTCGGCGACATGCCCGGGCGGCCGACCAGCCAGTCGATATTCCCGACCGGACAGCCGCGGACCTCCGAGAGCCAGGCCGCCGCCGCCGGCCCTTCGTCATCGATCGCCACCACCCCGAAGGGCGGCAGCAACTCGGCAGGCATGGATCCGTCGCCACGATCCTCCCACCAGCGGAGAATCACCTGCAGAATCTCCGGGGTGATGACCTCAAGTCGCATCGCCATAGACGTTCATCTTCAGCACCAGCGAGCGGATCGCGAACGGGTAGGGCTCATCCGAGATGATTGCCACGTCCCCGCTGCGGTCGTATCCCCCATCGAAGTCGCATTCGAATTCTCCGGTGTGCAGCCCCGGCCCGCTCATTTCCGGAATCGGATCGAGCGGCCCGTCGATCGCCTGCCCAAATTTCCCGCCGCGCGACCAGCGCAGGGACGGAACGATGCGATGCACCTTGAGCTCCCGGCTCCGGGATGTGCCATTGGGCAGCGGAATCTCC
This sequence comes from Akkermansiaceae bacterium, assembly GCA_028293225.1. GTDB lineage: Bacteria > Verrucomicrobiota > Verrucomicrobiia > Verrucomicrobiales > Akkermansiaceae > Haloferula. Next base: position 12,722 of record JAQGPE010000285.1, read on the forward strand.
GGCTTCATGGGCAGCAGGGCCGCGGTGTAGGGCAGGCCCACGATAGCCGACTCGGCGGAAATGAGCTTCTGCGCTACGACGGACGACGAATTCGGCCAGGTCGTGGCGAGGTCGGGCGTTGGCACATCCTCCGAGGTGAGCACCCCCCAGTCCATTACCCCGTCGTCATATTTCGAAACCTGCCAACCGGACCCGCTCCAGAAGAGGATTGCCCACGGCATCGACGAGGGCGCGGTAGCCCGCCCGTCCGAACTGTATTGCACGCGACCGTTCAGAAGAGCCGGGATCTTGATGAGCTGGATGTCGAAGCCGTTGAACGACGGGCCTACGAGCTGCATGCCAGTCACATCGCCGGGGGCCGCGAAAACCGGCACGATGCTCTGGCCGATGAAAACATAATACCTCCCGGACGCCCAGGTGGTGACGAGGTCTGGCGTGTCGACGTCATCCGTCGAGGTGAAGGCCAGCTCGCCGGCGAGGTAGATCGCCCAGCACGCGACGCCACCATAAGGCGCGATCCATTGCACGTTGGTCTGCCCGTCGGGAAATTTCACCGCCACATACCAGGGCTTGCCCTGCCGCGTCCCCGCGCGACGGAAAAGCCCGTTCGGATCGGTCTCCACCTCGATGCCGGGCGGAACCGTGCTGACGATCGCCGGGGCAATCCCGTTGATGCGGATGCCGGTGGCAAATGGCCATGTCGTACCGGTCAAAGTCGTGGGGCCAAAGAAATCGCCGTCTGAGAAGCTGATGACCTCTTTCCCGGCCAGGTGCGGAATCGTGCTGACGTCGTAGGGGGCGGCAATCGTCACCGCTGAATCCATCCACCAGCCATCATCCTGCGGGTTGCTCAGGGCGTGGAGCTGGAAGCGCTCCACGAGGATGTCGCCGCCGCGTCGAACCAGAAACCAAACCTCATCCTCACCGGTCGCTCCTCGGATCGCGCCGAGGGAGATCACTTCGCCCTGGGTTTCGTGGCGGTGCCACGCGGCGACGTTCTGCATTCGCTCGTAAGTCATCCCGTAGACCTTGCCGCCGGAGAGGAACCAGACGATTTGAAAGGGCATCCGCTGGATGGCGATGTCATCGACCGGATCAGTGAAGAAATGCTCCGACAGTAGCGAGAGGTTCGCGTTTTCGTAGCGGTCCACCTCGAACTTGAACGAGAATTCCCGGATCCGCGTTCCGCCGCGCTGGACGAACAGGGAAACCGAATCCGCGAAGGCTGCCGGCACTCCGCCGTTGTGGCTGCCGAGGCTCGACTGCCGCTTGGCCACCCCATACTCCGGCGTGATGGCGTTGTCCTCCTGCTCGCCGTGCATGATGAACTCGGCCGAGCCGGTGCCGATCAGCAGATACCGTTCGGAAATCAGCCAGAGAATCGGGTCGCGCTCCCCGATGGCGATCGTATGGCCGAAGGCTTCGTCCGGATCGGTGCCGATGTAGAAATCTTCGTAGTCGTCCGAGGCTGAGCCCCAAACCGTGTGCGGCTTCAGCTTCGTCGCCGCCATGAAAATACGCGCCTGATGGAGTTCGACCGCGCGCGGGTAGCCCTGGAAATCGCTCCACGCCCCTTCGGACCAATAATAGGTCGTGGTCGCCTCGACGGGTGCCAGGACCACCGCCTTTGCCGTGCGGGCATCAATCACCTGAGTGATTTTCACCAGCCCTCGAATCTTGCCGTCATCAACCGTGAGGGTCATGCGCGGCACTCCGGACAGCGTGCCCGGCTCGGACGCGACCCGCTGCCACTTGATCCGCATCAGCACACGGGTGTCCTCGTCGCCCTCGGCGGACACGTTGCGCTCCTCATCCTTGAGGGTGTGCCACGAGCGCACCTCTTCCCAAGTGATGCCGCGGTCATCGCTTTTCTCGATCGTGAAAATCCCCTGCCAGGTGCCGAAGGAAATCACCGACCAGTGACCCTGCACGACCAGCACCGACGAATACGTCGTGACCGCCCCGGTGCCGATATTCCCGGAGGAGGTGGTGGCTTTCTGGGTGATTTCGAAATTGTCCGCCTTCCGCTTTTTGGCGATCTCGAAGACGGCGCCGACGTGCTGGGGGTCCCACGTGTCGAGCGAGGCCGTCAAGTCAACGATCTGATCAACGACTGCTGAGCCATCGACAAACGCCTCGACCCACAGCCGTTTCACCACCGTCTGAGGTGTGCGGCTTGGAATGGTGACCACGATGGTTCCCGTCGGCGGGATGCGCCCGGCCGTCGAAAGGTGATTGATGAGGCAAACCCACGTCGTGCCGCTGTAGGTGACCCGGTCCCCGGCCTTGTATTGGATGCTGGAGCCGCTCCACGCCGGGGCGGTGCCGTTGGTCGGAAAGGCGACGGTGACTGTGTGCTCGTCATCCAGATTTTCCGGCAGCAGCGGGATCTTGATTCCATAGGCCACCGGCACCAGTTCCCAGTCGGTCGGCCCGTAGCGGGTCAGCTTGTAGGGCGGGAAAGCCGGGTGAACGAAATACATCACGTCGTTGATCTGTTTCCACCGCAGGATGAGCAGATCACTGTCCGCCCAGGGCAGTGCCAGCGTGAGAGGAATCCCGCCGACCAGCACCGGCACGCCGGCCGTGTAGATCCGCAGCAAGCCGCCGCCGACGATCAGCATGGAGGCATCCGTCACGGAGGTCTGGAACTCGATCAGGCGGGCCGAGGTGACGCCCGGCGGCAGCTTACCGAGGTAGGACATGCCGGGCCGCTTCTGTGCCACGCCCTGCGGATGGGAAATGAAGTTCCGGAGCGTCTGGCAGGCCGTGGTGTATTTCTCCAGATCGGTCCGCGAGTCCAGCCAGGGCGTCCATTCACCGGCTCCGAAGGACAGGGTTGCTTTGACGATGCTCATGAGTCGTAGCCGAGTGGGAAGTGCATGCCGCCGCGGGTCAAATCGCCGTCGAGCAGCTCCTGCAGCGGGTGGTTTTCGTCGCTTTGGTTGTCGTGAGAGTTCGCCGTGCGCGCGAGCGGGAGATCGACAGACTCGTATCGCTGGAACAGCTGGCTCTCCATCTGGTCGGAGCCGGAAATGGCGCGGGCAAGTTTCGAGGCCAGCAGCGTCACCAGCGCGGCCGTGAACATCGGGTCATACTCTGCCGGGGCGTCCACGAGCTGCACGTAGCTCAGGCGGACGGCGTAGGCATTCACCACCAGGCACCGCTTGTGGTTCACCCTCCGGAGGTCGAACTTGTCGATCCGCCCGGCACCGGGGAATTCCACGGTCTGGAGCTTCAGAAAATCGGAAGGAAGGGCGAAGGCGTTCGACCAGCCCGACATTTCAGTGTCCATCGGCGTCGTGATGCTCACGGTACCTACCGCCGTGGGATCAACCACCGCCCAGCCGGTCGCGAGTTCAGGCCGGGAAACAGAGACCGCAGAACTCAGGAAGAAGGGCGTGGTGGGAAATCCAATGACATTGAGCGCGATCTCCCAGGCCGTCCCGCTCCAGCGGAGATGCGGCTTGGTGAGGCCGCCAACCTTTCTCAGCCACGACGGCCGCGCGTTGTAGTCGGCTGTCGGCGCGTATTCCCCGGCGACATTGGCCGGTGCCGTGGCCCCAGTCACGAACCGCGAATAGGTGACATCTGCCACCTCCGCCACCAGGTCGACAGTCGTCGTCGCGAAGCTCCAGAAATGGGCCCGGAGGATTTCCCCGAGCGCCTGCGAATAGTGAATCGAGCACTGCCGCGCCGCCTTGCTGGCCGGGTCGTCGATGCTGGAAATGAGCGTCTCCCCGATTTTGGAGAGGGCCAGGTTGGCGATGTCGGTTTTGGTCATGGCGTCAAAATGAAATCCAGGCGGCACGAGATCGCACCGCCGGGTCTGGGAGTCTCCCCGGCAGCGGGGTTCAGGTATTGAGCGTGAAGACGAGCCTCGCCCTCACTGCCACGTTACCGGCGAAGGTGGTCGCAGCCGTCGGGACGAAGTCCACGAAACACGGCTTGTTCACTACCGGGTAATCCTGGCCGGTGCCGAAGGAAGCGCCCGGCGTGGCGGCATCGCGGGTGATGGTCACCCCAGTAATCGTAGTAGTCGCCGAGCCGTCGGTGGGAGTCAGGACGATGGAACCGGCAATGGTCGCCGTGTGCTGTGAGGTGATCCAGGACAGATGCGGCTCGATCCGGCCGCCGGCGTGCAGGACGCCGAAGCGGAGCCGCTCAGTGGTCCCCAGCGTGGCGGAGGCGGTGAGTGTATCGGAGTAGGCGCACAGGTTGCGCTCACACTCCGGCCCTGGAGAGCCGGAATTGGGACCGCGAGTGAGAGCCAAGGACTGCTTGGTGGCGATGGTGGAATCGATATTCATGGAAAATCAGGAGTAGGGATTGGGATTGCGACTGAGTGCTTCAGCCGTCCTGTTCGCAATAGACCAGGGCCACACGGTCCTCATCCTTGCGGCATGCCCCGACTTTCAAGCGGGAATAGATCTGGATCGCCTGCGACTGGGTCGGGAGGACGTCGATCGAAGTCTTGATGTCATACCAGAAATCCAGATGGACACCGTTGGAGACCCACATCGGGCAGGTGCGGGTGATCTTGCCGCCAGATGGGGCGGTAGTCGGAAGCCGCTCCGTGCGCATGAAGTTGATCCCCATGAAATAATCGACTTCACCGTCCACCAAGGCCTTCACCTTGTTGTAATCGGCGCTGCCGGTCTGCTCCACGTCATAGAGCAGGTTGTCGAGTTCGTCCTGGGAGACCGCCATGCACAGCTTCGCGCCCGCGGTCTTCTGCTCCTGCCCGTAAACTTCGTTTTTCCCGAAGCGACCCTTGCCGCGAATCAGCTTCGCCAGCGTCAGGCCAGTGTTTCCCGTGAGTCCGTCGCGGCGGTAGCCGACGGCGACAACCTGGGTATTCGGAAGAGCGACAGGCTGCATGTTGTCTTCGATGCCCTCCCAGTTCTGGCCGATGATGCCGGCGAGAAAGATGTCATCGACCTTGCGACCGGCGGCCATGCGGTGCTGTTGACCGACTTCGCCGGTCGGAGCGACCGAGAGGTCGAGGTCTCCGGCGTCGTCTTCATCCAGAAGCGTGGCCTTGTAAGCCTTCTTCGGGAAGAGATAGCGGTGTTCCAGAAGCAGCTCCTCGCCGACGGTCTTTTGCAGACGGCCGGTCGAGTCGTTCATTTCAGTCTCCTGGATCTTGCGGTGAGCCTGGGACTTGCCGGTGCAGCCGGTTTTGACATCAGCGTAGGCCCGGAAACGGGACTGCATCTGCTGGGCCATCTGCTCCATGCCATCCTGGAACATGTTGCGGGCGGACTGTGGAATCGTGATTGCGACGCTCATGGCGTGGGTGTGGAAGTGAGGTTGTTGGATTCAAAAGTTGGACCGAAGTCCGGTGTCTGATTCCGATTATCCACTCCCGGCAGAGGTCCGGTTTTCACCGGATTATCCCCGCCCTTCGCAGGTCGGCATACGCCCC
>JAQGPE010000290.1 GCA_028293225.1 Akkermansiaceae bacterium
AGACGCGCTCAAGAAGCTGCTCCGTTTTCTGTGTCGGATACTTTGTGTCTTCAATGGCTTGAGAGTTTATGGGGCGAATATCATCCCAAAGACTCTGGACGGGCTTGCCCTCACTTTCATCAAGGAACTGCTTCCGCTGGATTCTCTGAGTTTTATCTTCGGGAAAGTAGAGCATTTCTCTCCGCTCCCAATCTTCCATCGTCTCGCGGGAAAATGACCAGCCGTTCGCGGGTGCCTTATAGCCTTTGTATTCGTAAACAAGACTGGGACTATAGGATGGACTGGTGATTGCGTGGAGTCGGTAACGCCTGCCTTTCTCACTGTAAACAAACTTGGTTTGAACATACGGATCGTCGTCCGTGTATGGGATGAATTGTTGATTAAAGACGTAGCGCTCTGCGCTCTTTGAAAAGAGATAGATCGAATCCGTGGATGCACCGAGCTTTCGGGATTGGTTCAAGATTCCTGTGCGCCGTTTCCAAACGATTTCATTGATGAAATTATTCGCCCCAAAGACTTCTGTCAGTGCCAAGCGAATCAGGGCATTCATTCGCCAGTCCGAATGCACGTAGATGCTTCCGTCGCTGTGCATCAAATCGCGCATCAGGATGAGCCGCTCGTAAATCATCGCGATGAACGAATCCGCGCCGCGGCCCCAAGTGTCGCGATAGGCGATTTGTTCGAGAAGGTTCGGCTCCTTGTGGAAGGTCTCGCCGCCGATCTCGATGTCCATGCTGAAGTCCGCGCCGACGTCGAAAGGCGGATCGATGTAGATGAGTTTGAGGCCACCGGCGTCCTCGATCTGGCGGCGAAGCGCGCCGCTTTTGAGCGAGGAAAGGATGAGCTTGTTGTCGCCCCAGATGAGTTTGTTGGTCCAGCCCTTCATCTGTCGGCCGCCGGTGTCGAGGCTGAGTTCATCGTCGGCTGACTTCTCCTTCCGCGGCTCGTCGATGTGTTCGAGCGTCTGAAACGGGAGGATAGCGGTGCAGACTTCGCGGGTCTTGCCGTTCCAGACGAGTTCGACCTCGCGCTTGTCGGCGAAGAGGAGGAAGCGGTATTTCTCCGGAAGGGGCTTGCCCTGTTCGATGAGCTTGATGAGGTCGCGTTTCTCGGCGTCCGAAAGCTCGTAACGATCGATGTCGGTCGGGCGCGGCATCGTCAGGATTGATAATCGCTGAAGCTGGCCGCGAGGGCCGCGAAGGTCGTGGGCCGATGTTCCTCGAAGCCGGGCTGGTCCACGTAGACGAAGTCGTAGCGCCGGCCCGGCGCACCGCCGTCGGCCGTTTCGGCGGCGGTGGCGTCTGCACACCACTGCTTCAGCCGCGCCATCTTCTGCGGAAGGTCGAGCTCGGCCCGGCCCTTGGTCTCGACGAGCCAGACGATGCCGTCGGCGTTCCGGACAATGAAATCCGGATGGTAGTTGGCGAGGTCGCCGTTGGCGCGGACGTAGTCGAGCTTGAACCCGACAGCCAGGTAGTTCTTGGCGAACGCCTGCACGTCGGCTGCCGCTTCCAGAAACGAAGCGAAACGCAGCTCGAAGTTACCGGAGTGCGGCTCACCGACGATGGTGTTGAATACGCTCTTGGTCGCCGGGAGATTCTGCCGGTAGTCGGTACGAAACGGGCGGGTTTCCTTGAGCCGGATGCGATCCTCGATCCGGGTGACGCCGGCCTCCTCGATCGTGAGCGCGTTGATGGCAGCCTTGAACGCGTCGTAGAGAATCTTCCCCGCGTCGGGCTCAGAGAGATTGCGAAGGACGACAGGGTCCTCGAGGTTCACGGGCGACGGCATGAAGAGCCGGTCGCGCATGAAGTCGCGCACCTTCGGGTAGAGCACTTCATAGCCGCCGACGAGCCGGAGGTCCTTCAGTAACTGCCGGGCGAAGAAACCGACGACCGAGCGATAGTCAGCCACGCCGAGGCCATCGAGCGAGATGGTGTGATGCACTTCGGCGTCGAGCATCGTCTTGAAGACGATCTCGCGTGTCTCTTCCGGCGTGAACGGCTTGAGCGGAAGCGTGCGATTACCGAAGGCCGACGGGTCGAGCGCGAAGAGATTCTTGAACTCGCGCTGGTAACGGCGCGTGAGCCGGGGCAGCGGGATGTCGAGCGCGTCGAGGTCCTTCGCTTCGTTTTCGGCATCCACTTCCACGATGAGCGATTCATGGCGTTCGCTGCCCTTGCCCATCGGCACGCGGTCGAAGGTGACACCCTCACTCTGGATGGACTCGACGAAGTCCATGAAGGCGGGCGTGCCCATGACAGAGACCGTCTCACGCGCGGCGTCGTTGCCGAAATACATCCGGCGGAGACCGCGACCGAGCGTTTGCTCGGGAAGAATGTCACTCTTTGCGGCGTAGGCCCGAAGACCGACGATGGTCGTGACGTTGCGGACGTCCCAGCCATCATTGAGCATGAGGACGGAGACGATGGCCTTGTGCGGCGACTTGAGGGTGTCGATCCCATTAGCCTCCTTGCGGAGCCTTTCGAGTTCCTCCTTGTTCTTGCCGGAGGCGGCTTCGGAAATCTCGCCGTTGTTCTTGGTGTGGATGACCAGCACGGCACCCTGCAGCTCAGGACAGATCTTTTCGAGGTAGGCGCCAACGTCGTCGCAGTTGCGGGTGTCGTCCACCATGACGAAAAGGACGGCTTTTTTTCCGAGGACCTGGTGCTCCGCGTAGCTCTTGCGCCACTCCTCGACGCCGAGCTTAAGGTAGTCGTCGTATTTCTCGGTGAAGATCGAACTCTTCTTGTCGTTCAGCTTCGTGCGGCTGGCGGCGTCAGGTAGGACTGGATGTTTGACAACGTTCTGGTGGATCGCCTCGACGAGCGGGTAGTCGGAGACGGTCTGGACAAAGATGGCACCGTTGTCGTGGCGCGGGGTGGCGGTCACATCGACCTGCAACGCGAGACGCCGGTCTTTCTGGAGCATCTTGTGGTGGATGTCCTGGATGGACTTGAACCACGCCATGCGGGGATCGTGAATGTGGTGCGCCTCGTCGTTGAAGACGGCTAGCTCCTCAATCTCGCGGACGATTTCACCGAGATCGGTCTTGCTATCGGTGGTCCCGCCGGCGGGCTTTTCGCCGAAAGCGTCGGCGAGAAAGTAATCGCGCAAATCGTCGTCCTCCAGCGACGGGTCACGAATCTCACCGAGGAAGACGCGATGGATATTCGTAAGAAAGAAATTTCCAGTCTCACGGACGATGCGAACATCATCCTGAATATGCAGCGTGAGCTGAAAGTCATCGCGCCAGTTGCGTCCCTCGTGGCCATTGGGCGGGAGAACAGGGTCGTTGAAGAAAATCTTCAGCCCGTCGAAATCGGCGCGGAGGCGATCGAGGACGATGATGTTGGGCGCAATGACGAGGAAGTTGCGCGCGAGGGTGGAATCGGCCTCGTAAAGGCGGTGGAAGAAACTCCACGCGATGAGCAGGGAGAGGACCTTGGTCTTTCCCGCGCCGGTGGCCATTTTCAGCACGTAACGCGGCCAGTCTTCGACGAACATGCCGCTGGAAACAGCGCCGGAGGCATCGAAGCGGATCAGGTCGTATTTGTCGCGGGCGCGACGGACCTCATGGAGCCAGATGACCGTCTCGACCGCCTCGCGCTGGGCGAAATAGTAGCGGAATGGCGAGAGCGTGTGGTCGGCATTCTCCGTGAGGTGATCCGACTCGAACCAATGGCGGAGCAATGCAAGGGAGGTGGGCGAAGCGCCGGGATAGCCATGCCCGCGCCACGCATGGACCTCTTGGCGGACCTTTGCGACAAGCGGAGCCAGGAGCTTTTCGTAGGCCGTGCTGCGCAATTCCTCGGCAGCTGGGAACCAACGCTGAGCAGGCACCAGCGGCGCATAGGGCGAAGTCGGAAAATCAGGATGCAAGGCCACGGCCGGAGACACTTCGCACCACCTATAGGTAGCTGTAAAGCCCCAACGCGCTACCTATAGTAAGGTGTTTGAAGGCCTGCGTTGAGGCTATCGTCTTGCGTGGTTCACGAAACGACGAAGCGCCTCATGGTGCGCGTAAAACAACTCCGGGAAGCAAGCGGGCTGACGCAGGAAAAATTCGCAGAGCGCGCTGGTCTGGATTACAAATACTACCAGCACATCGAAGCCGGCCGGAAACCGAATCTCGGCATGGAAACCCTACTCAAACTCGCCAAGGGAACCGGCCGGGAATTATGGGAGCTGCTCAACTTTGATTCCGCCCCACAGTTGGCGCTGGGTGAGGATCGGCCGAAGAATGAGTCGGCCGCGGCCTCCGGCAAGGGTGCGAGGAAAGCGACTAGGCATAAGGCAGGCGGGAAGGAAGCCTGAGCCGACAGCAGGTGGGCGCCGGTTTCCATACCGGCGCTTGCATGCGGTCCATCGGCCAAATCGCCGATGTGGAAATCGGCGACCACCCT
>JAQGPE010000316.1 GCA_028293225.1 Akkermansiaceae bacterium
GTCGACTGGGCGGAGCAATCCTTTCCCGGCAAGCACGGGATGAGCCCCGGGGATCTCACCTGGTCGCGGAATCTGCGGACGCCCGCCGCCGTGACGGACCTGGCGTCTGTCATCCGCGGCGACTGGAACGCTCTCGCCACCAATGTCCTACTCCCCGCCCTGCTTGGCGAGGACAGTCCGGGGCTCCCCAGGCAACTGCTGGAGAATCCGGAGGCCTCCGCCGAGATGATGGCCAATCTCTATGCCGCGCAAGTACGGGAACTGTCGGAGAAGGATCCGCTGGAGATCATGCGGAAGACCCGCGGCGCGCAGGGCCTGAAGCCGGAGCCGCCCGCCTACGAAGTCCCGGCCGGGATTTCGCCGGAGGCGCAGAAGGCTGCGGAACAGATCGCCAGGATCAATGACAAGATCCTGGCGAGCCTGCTGGTCGGCGAGGCGCGCCGGGCGCTGGCGGAGGCGGCCGTCGCGGTGGCGCTGGGGGAGGAACCGGCGCCGGATCCAATCAGCGGCAAGGCCTACCGCATCGATGAGAAAAACATGACCGTGCAACTGCCCGACGAGCCAATCTACGACGGCGCGGACGCGAGGGAGATCCCGGTGTTGAGATAGTAAGGCAGAGGGGGAGCCCGGGAGTGGGCCTCCCCCCACCAGCGGCAGCTACCAGACCCAGTCGGGGCTGTTGTACCAGTCGCCGGGCGGACTGTTGCCACCGCCCTGGTCGATGCCGTCGGGGCCCACGGAGTAGAGGCGGAAGCCGTCGCCATCGCGGGCATAGCAGAGGGGCTGGGCAGTGAGAGGATCGAGCGTGGACTGCCGCTCGAAGGGCTCCAGCGTGTCCGGGTAGCTGCCATGCTCCAGGTAGTAGCGCTCCAGATCGCAGGCGAGGAGGTTCAGGCTCTGGACGACGCTGCCCTGCATGCCGCGGACCATGGCGTAGCGGGGCAGCCACAGCTCGTAGTTCCACTGCCACTCGCCCTTCGCCCCGGCCGGCTCCCGCGCAGCCGCCCACCAGCCGGCCAGCGGCCCCGGAGTCCCGGCGCTGCGCACCATCTCACCGAGTCCGTCGGCCCAGTGGGCGGCGGAAGCATCGAAGAAACCGTCCGGCAGCAGAACGGCGTGGCTCTGAAGCCAGTGCCAGAGCGGATCGGGATCATTCACGATGTAGGAAGCAAAGGTCTGCGAGTAGAGGTCGGGCTGCTCCTTCCACCGCGACCAGAGCTGGAAGTCCAGAGCGCGCAGATGCAGGGAGGCCAGGGTTCTCTGCCGGTAGTCGGCGCGGCGGAAAGCGTCCTGAAGCTGCAGCAAGTCCGCGCGGGTGAAGAGGTGCCCGCGAATGCCGCGCCGGAGGGGGTCGCGGCCTTCCGCCATGAGGGGCACCAGGGTGCCGCGCGAGCAGAGCACCTCCGCCAGGCGATGCCAGATGAGGATACTCTCTACCGCCCGCGGGGAGTCTTTGATTTCAAGGGCTGCGACGGCACGCAGAAGCAGACCCTTCATCGCCAACGAGATCCTGGCGCCATGAAAATCGATGACGGATAGATCCGACCGGGAAGAGTCTTCGGAGTTCAGCGCGCGCTGGGAAAAGGGCCGCGGCAGGGCTCCGCGCAGCTCTTCCAGGGCGGTGGCATTGAGGCGGTCGTAGGCTTCGACGAAGGCGGGCGCACTCTGGCCGTAAGGACTTTTCACCGGCAGGCGGGAGAAATCCGGCACCGGGCTGAGAGGCTTGCGGATCTTTTCGAGATCACGGTTGTAGAGGGCGGCCAGACGCGAGTCGGCGGATTGCAGCTCCGAGCGATTCCGGCCATGGCCGGTGGTGACGGTTTCGCGCAGCAGCGGAATCATGGCATAGTTCTCCGCGTCGGGAGGCATCGCCGGCAGGGCGCCGGCATCGAGGAGAGCGCCGGTGGCGCGCAGGCGGGCCAGGGCGTCACGCTTCATGCGGGCACCGCGCCAGTTGATGACGGCGTAGGTCAGGCAGGTAAGCGTGACCAGGGTGGCGAGGGTCCAGCCGGTGCGGCGGAGCGATTTTCGGGAGGGGAGGCGGAGGAGGGATCTCATGGTTTCGGCGTTTCATTGTAGGTGAAGACCGGATCCTCCATGGATGGCGGCGGCGGCGAGGACGGAAGCATGGGCAGGTTCAGCCTTTCGTCCTCCGGCTTGCTTAGTACGAAGCAAGCCGTAGCGGCCCAGCAGACCGCCAGAACGGCGACGAGCGGCTTTGGCAGGCCCGGAGTGGCGGCGGGTGGGATGGCCGGGGGGACCAGCAGGTCGCGCCACTCCGCAGGCGGCTGCCGCAGCTTCAGGCCGCGGAGGTCGCTTTCGAAATCGTCGTCACCGGAGTTCATCGGATCAAAGGTCTTCATACACGGGACGCAGCAGCGCGCGGAGTTTGTCTAGGGCGTAGCGATAACGGCTGGCGGCGGTATTGGCGGGGATGCCGCAGATGGCGGCGATCTGCTCGAAGGTGTGTTCTTCCCAGAGCTTCAGGACGACGACGATGCGCTGCTCTTCCGGCAGCTGGGCAAGCGCAGACTCCATCTGGAGGCGGAAGGCCTCGCGGTCCGGGTCCGGGCAGCGCTGGAACATTTCCGCATCCCCCCCTCCCCTGTCCTCCGTCTGGCGGGCGGCATGGGTCTGGCGGACCTTCATGCGACGCAGCCGGTCGAGGGAGGCGTGGTGAACCATGCGCAGCAAATAGGCGCGCTCGGCGGCAGGATCGTCCAATCGTACGCGGCCCTGGGCCAGTTTCAGGAAGACGTCCTGCAGGACATCCCGCACGGCAGTCTGATCCCGCAGCAGGGCCATGCCGTGATGGAACATCGCCGTGGCGTGGTCATCATGGATGCGTCCAAGATCGTGTTCTGGCTGTCCGTGCTTCGCGCCGCCCATTTTGAATCTGACGCGTGAGGGGGGAAGATTTGTCTGGAAGATGCCGGAATATTTCCGGGACGGAGGCAGCCTTGCCAGAAGGCGGCTTCATCTCCATAGCTACGCCAGCCGCCCATGCCGACTCCCCAGGAAATTATCGCCGCCGCCGTGAAGGAACTGCACCCGCGATTACTGAAACCGCAGGGATTTCGCAAGAACGGGAAGACCTGGATCCGCCCGGGCGACTGGACCAGTGTGATCCAGATCCAGCTGTCGGCGTGGAACGATTCCGATGAAGCGAAGTTCACCATCAATGTCGGGATCCACCTGCCCGGCTACAAGGAATTCACCGGAACGCTGAAACCGCATCATTGCTGGCCGACCCAGGCCCGCCTGGGCAAGTTCATGGATCCGCCGGGCGACAAATGGTGGAGCGTCACCCGGGAGACCGACCCGGCCGCGCTGACCGATGAACTTGCCCGGCTGCTGTCGACTTATGCGCTGCCCTGGTTCGAGAGCTATGAATCCATCGCTGCCGGCTGCGGGAAATTGAGAACCCGCGTCCCGGAGCAGGTGGCGGCGCATTTGAAAAGCGCGGGCTGAGTGGAGGAAGCCGCGGCCACCCTTCATGGATAACCGCGGATCGCAGCGTTGGTGAAGACCACGCGGTTCGCTCCGGCTTTCGCGACGTCGATCATGCAGCGCGCCAGAGTCCGGGTGTCCACGCTGAAATCCTCCGTGAAAAGATCGGCGATCCAGGCCAGCGGCGTGAAAAGGGTGGCGATGACGGCACGCTTCTGACCCAGGCGGGACGGACGGATCAGAGCGGGACGGAAATGAAAGGCGTTTGCGGTGAGTTGCGAGAGCGCCTTCTCCGTGCGCCCCTTGATCCGGCCGTAGAGCACCTTGCTCCGCTCCTCCTGGTCGGCGCCGCGACCGCTGAGAAAGCAGAAGCGCAGGGCGGGATTGGCAGCGAGCATGGCGCGCGCCGCAGCGACGGTGTAGCCGCAGGTGATCCGGATGTATTCCTCTTCGCTGACAGCGGTCTGTGAAACGCCGAGGCACCAGATGCAGGCGTCCGCGGCCAGGTCGTTCATGACTTGCGAGTAGTCGAGAAAGTCATCCAGCAGGGGCTCTTTCACTTTGGGATGAGAGACCCCGGCGGACCTGCGGCTGAGAAGCGTGACCTGCCCTACCGCGGGATCGGCCAGCAGTTCACGGAGGACTTCGCTACCGGCGAATCCGGTGGCTCCTGTCAGGATGACTTTCATGAGTGCGGGGGTGGGCCGTTCAGCGATCGATGGTGGCCATGACCCAGTCCGGGTAACGCTGGCCCTTGACGTTCTCCGGGGTCAACGCGGTGTCGAGGGACTGCACTTCCGTCGCGGTGAGTGCGATTTCCGCAGCGGCGAGGTTTTCCTCCAGATAGGAGCGGCGCTTGGTGCCGGGGATCGGGACGATGTCGTCGCCCTTCGCCAGCAGCCAGGCCAGGGCGATCTGGCCGGGCTTGGCCTGGCGGGCGGCAGCAAGCTCCTGGACCACGCGGGCGGCGCTCGCATTGGCATCGTAGTTCGCACCCTGGTAGCGCGGGTCATTGCGGCGGTAGTCGCCTTCCGGTAGTCTTCGGCGCGTTTCACCTCGCCGGTCAGGAAGCCGCGGCCGAGCGGACAGAAGGGCACCAGGCCGATGCCGAGCTCCCGCAGCACCGGGATGATCTCCGGCTCCAGGTTCCGCTCCCACAGCGAATACTCGCTTTGCAGGGCGGAAACGGGATGCACGGCGTGGGCGCGGCGGATGTTGGCGATGCCCGCTTCCGAGAGGCCGAAGTAGCGGACCTTGCCCTGTGCGACGAGTTCACCGACGGCGCCGGCCACCTCTTCGATCGGCACGTCCGGGTCGATGCGGTGCTGGTACAGCAGGTCGAGGTAGTCGGTGCCAAGCCGCTGCAGCGAACCCTCGACCGCCTCGCGGATCAACTCGGGGCGGCTGGCTCTTTCGATGCCGACCTGCTTGCCGTCCTTGAAACGGAAGCCGAACTTGGTGGCGATGATCGCCTGGTCGCGGCGGTCCCTGAAAGCGCGGCCGAGCAATTCCTCATTGATCAGCGGGCCGTAGACCTGGGCGGTGTCGAAGAAGTCGCAGCCGAGCTCGAGGGCGCGGTGCAGGGTGGCGATCGATTCGCCCTCGTCGGCGGGGCCGTAGGACTGGCTCATGCCCATGCAGCCGAGGCCGATGGCGGAGACTTCCAGACCTTGGGAGCCGAGTTTACGTTTCGGATAAGTGCTCATGGCTTGGTGATGTCGGAGTGGTTGAGGAGCTGCTCGCTGACCTCCCAGAGGCGGGCGGCGTTTTCGGAATCGATGGCGTAGGACAGGACGCCGTGATTCATCGTGGTGTCGCCGAACTTGTAGACCGTGCCGACCGGGGCTTCAACCGCCACGGCGACGTCGTTGTTCTCGCAGTAGAGTCCGCCGAGACCATCGAGCTGAGGACTGGCCGCGCACCAGGCACTGGTCGAGGCGCCCTGCGGTACGGATTTGAAACCACGGCTGTGATCCACGACCGGGTTGCCGGCGGCGTCAAAGGCCCCGGCGGCTTTCAGATCTTCGTCGGAGAAGTGACGCTTGAGATCCGTGTCGATGATCCGCCCGGGGTGGAGCGAAAAGGCGCGGATGCCATCGGGCCGGCCGCGGCGGTCGGCCTCATAGGCAAAAAGGATGTTCGCCGTCTTTGACTGGCCGTAGGCCTCCATGCGGTCGTAGCTACGGCCCTCATAGTGGATGTCGTCGAACACCACCGGCGAGTAGCGATGGCCGAGTGAGGAGACCGCGACGACGCGGGCGCCCTGCGCTTTCACCAGCGCGGGCCAGAGCCGGGTGGTGAGCTGGAAGTGGCCGAGGTGATTGACGGCGAACTGCATTTCGTAGCCGCGGGCGTCACGGGTCAGCGGGCAGGCCATGATCCCGGCGCTGTTCACCAGGATGTGCAGAGGACGGCCGGTGGCCAGAAAGCGGTCAGCGAAGGCATCGATCGAAGCCGGGTCGGCCAGATCCATCGCCCCGATCTCCACACCGGCGATCCCTGCCAGAGCGGCGGAAGCCTTGGCCAGGTCGCGGGCGGGAACGATGACCTGCGCACCGGCGGCCGCCAGCACGCGGGTGGTTTCCGTACCGATGCCGGAGTAGCCGCCGGTGACAATGGCCACTTTGCCGGTGAGATCGAGGCCGGCGAGGACCTCGGCCGCGGTGTGCTGCGGGCCGAAGCCGGACGGAAGCGGCTGCTGGACCGGCAGAACG
>JAQGPE010000355.1 GCA_028293225.1 Akkermansiaceae bacterium
CGGGGCCGGAGCCTTTGCGATTAATGTGGATCACAACCGGCTGACGGCTTCTTTCGATCCCGGAGCGGAGGTCGGCGCACCGGCGAAGTTCCTCGGCGGCAGCCCTGTCAAAGCGGGAACGCACTGGGCGAACCACGTTCTAACAGGTCCACCGGGCAGCGGCGACCAGACGGTGATTTATTCAGAACCCTACGGTGACCAGATCACGATGCGCGGCACCATTCCCGCGGATGACCCGGGCTTTTCCACCGGCGGCGCCATCCCCGATCCCGCGGCTCTGGCCCTGGAGATCGTGAAGAAGCGGCTGCTGAAAAAGGGCGTGGTGCTGGGTGATGCAGTGTCATCTCCAAATGAAGCGCAAGTCGTGCTGGCGAGCCACCGGTCCGCGCCGCTGCCTGAGATCGTGGATCATCTCCACAAGGTCAGCGACAACCTGGAGGCGCAGTGTTTTTTCCTGACGCTGGGCAACAAGGAGAAGATGGATCCGGCGCTGGCGCTGAAGAAGCACTGGGAAGCCGCCGGCGTCTCCTTTGCCGCCTGGCGGATGCTGGACGGCAGCGGGCTGGCACGGGCGAACATGATCCGCCCGCTCGATCTCGCCAGAGTCAGTGCCGCCGTGCGGCGCGGACCGGCGGGCGACCGATTCCTGCGCAGCCTCAGCGTCTACGCCAACGGCACGATCTCCTCGAAGCTCGGCGCGATGTCCGGAGTGAAGACCGAAGTCGGCTTCCTGCGTTGCGCCAATGGCCGGGAGCTGCCCTTTGCCCTGATGGCAAACGGGCTCGGCGGCAGCGTCGATTTCTGGACCCTGAAGGGCGGCTTCCTGGAGGCAATCCGGCAGGAGGCGCCGCAACCCTAGTCCGGGATGGTGGCGCCTGCCAGCCGCTCGATTTCCTCACCGATTTCCTCCGCATTGGCGAGCAGCAGGCGGGCCTCCTGCTTGGTGAAGCGGCGCGGCGAGGTATCCATCAGGCACAGCGCTCCGATCGGCTGGCCATTGACCGCGTGGATGGGAACGCCAGCGTAGAAGCGCAGGCCGTGTTTGTTGAGCAGAGGATTTCCGGCGAAGCGGCGGTCGCGTTTGAGATCGGGCACCACCAGCAAGCCATCGGCGGCGACCACGTGGCCGCAGACGGAGAGATCACGCGGCGTTTCACGCTCTTCATCCATCTCAGCAGGAAGGCCGGTGTTGGCTTTGAAGAACTGGCGGTCGCGGTCGAGCAGGGTGATGGCGACGGTCGGCACGTCGAAGACCTTGGCCAGCTTGGCCGTAATGTGATCGAGCGTGGGCTCGCGTTCCTCATTGAGCAAACCCAGGTGCTCCAGGGTGGACTGGCGCTCGTCCTCATCTTCGGGGATGGGCGCCGGCTTGGTCTTCTCGTTGTATTGGAGCGAGAGTCGTTCGCAGAAGGATACGAGATCGGCGATGGAGCGGAAGATCTCTTCGGCACCCGCCTCGTACAGGCTCTTGGCGACTTCTTCCAGATCATCGCTGCGACCCCAGAAACCGACGATGATCCGCTGATCCGGAACGGCCCGGCGGATTTTCGTAACCAGGGTCCGGGCCTGAATGGCATTGGACGGATCGACCACGGAAATGCAGACCAGATCATGAGGATCGCTCTCCAGAGAGGCGATCATTTCACTGGTGATCTTCCGGCCTGAAGCGTTGCGGGAAACAAAGCCTTTCTGGCTCAAAGCTTGAGCCAACATGCTCCCGGCCAGCACGTCGCGTTCGGCACGGGCGGGCAGGATCTGGACATGGAGCGGATAACCCGGCGGCTCGGGAATCTCGGCTTCGTCGGGTTGGGTTTCCATGGCGCTCAGGGCGTAACGCTCAGCCAAATCGTCGACGACTTCCGAAAGACTGTGCAGCACGCGGTCCTTTTGCTCGGAGTCGAGCATGCCCTGGCGATGGTCGCGTTCGGCCGCCAGCACGACCGGGATCAGCACCGTGTCGTAAAGCTCGGTGGGAGACTTGGATTTCAGAAAAGAGTCCACCAGTTCCGTCTCATCATGCTCGGCGTGGCGGAGCATGCGGTGGTAGCAATCCTCCGCGGGAGTTAGAGCCTCCTCTTCGCTGAGCAGGATGCTGAGGAAGGCCAGTTGCGGGATGTGGCGGCCCATGACGACCAGGCAGACGGTGATCGGCGTGGCAAGCACCAGGCCCACCGAGCCCCACATCCAGGTCCAGAAGACCGCGGCGATGATGAGCGCGATGGAGGAAACGCCTGTGCTCGATCCATATAGCCAGGGCTCCAGAAGGTTGTTGCTGATGAGCTCGATCACCACGAACAGGCCGATGGTGAGAAACGGCGTGCTCCAGGATGGCGAGACCGCCAGCGAAAGCGTGATCGGGAAAAAAGCCGCGATCCAGGGCCCGATGTAAGGGATGAAACGAAGAACGGCGGCGACCACTCCCCACAGCAGCGCGTTCGGCACACCGATGAAGTAGAGGCCGATGGCCAGAGGAATGCCATAGGTGACATTCACCACCAGCTGCATCAGCAGGTAGCGGCGGATCCGCTCGCCCGCGTCATCCATCACCTTGGTTGTCGAGCTGATGCGGCCCTGGCCGATGAGCCGTACCAGGCGGCCACGCAGGTCTTCGCGTTTCAGCAGCATGAAGACCAACAGAAGAAGTACCAGACCTGTCGTACCCAGCGGCCCGAGCACAGGAGCGGCGAGAGACTTGGCAATCTGAAAAGGGGTCGTATCCGGCGTCTGGACCACCTCGACCGGAATCGCCTCCTTCCCTCCCTTCGCATCCTTGGCATTGCTGGCCAGCTTGGCATCGGCAGCCTCTTTGTTGGCGCCCCCGGGAGCGTCCTTCTTCAAGTCGTCGATCACCCCGGAAAGGCGGCTCCAAGGTCCATCCTTGGGTACCTGGAGGGACTGCATCTTGACCTGGATGTTGTCCTTGTAGGACGGCATCTGATTGGCCAGATCCACCGCCTGCCGCCCCAGGGTCCATCCCGCCGCGATGGTGCCGCCGACGATCATCAGCATCACGAGAATGACCGCACCGATGCGTCCCAGCCACCTCTCCAGGCGGGTCACCGCCGGAGCCAGCAGGAAAGTCAGCAAGGCGGCGAGGGCCATCGGAATCAGGATGTCCTTGCCCACGTAGAGCACGGCCACGATGAATGCCGTCAGACAGATCGCCCAGAGTCCGGACAGGGCGTCGCCGGAGGATTTGCGCCGCTGGGGCGCGCGAAGAGGGGCCTTGCGGGAGATGGAGGGTTGCATGGAGACGCGGCTCCCATTGCATTCGCAGTGCCGCAACGTTTCTCCAAGGAAAACCCGCCGTCAGAAGATGTCAGCGCATGCGAATTGCAGGTCTGCCAAAAGGTCTCAGTGCAATTTGCAATTCATCATTCGCTGGCTAAATCAATGCCACGTCCCGCATCGCACCCCGCAGGGCATCCTTGCCACCGGTCGGGATGGTCCGGCCGTGACCGACGATGATCCGGTCGAAGTCCTCGTCCAGGAGCCGGTGGATCGAGGCCTTGAAGGCCTCGGGATCGGTGACGCACCATTTGAAAATCCGGCTCATCCCCGGATAGCGCTTGAAGCCCGCGATGTAGCGGTGGAAGAAACGGTCCCAGCCCTGTTCATCCGGGCGAAAGTTGAAGCTCAGATCGGCCACGATCAACGTCCGCGTCGGAAGGTGGATCACCGCGTATTCCTTCAGCTTGGGAGCGCCCTCGAGAGCAATGATCTTGATCTGCCCCTCCCACTCCGCCGGCGGCGACTCAAGGGAAAGGGTCTCAAACTTTACCACCTCCGAAAACCCGGGCGGCCCGTAAAAAGGCAGTCCAGGGAAGGCCTGGTGGCCCTCACTCGCGTAGGTGTCGTGCAGCAGCATCGATTCCAACAACCAC
>JAQGPE010000369.1 GCA_028293225.1 Akkermansiaceae bacterium
CCGCACTGCAAAGAGCGCCGCAGGTGCGAAATAAGACAGCCAGGGGTGAACCCCCTGGAAAAAGCACCCGGCGAAGCCGCACGACGGGCGCACCCTGGCGTGGCTTCCTTCATCAGCCTCGACGCGATCGCTCTGCTTCACCAGTTCGCCTCACCCATTTCTTCCTCCCTGAGAACACCCTGTCCAACCTCACCCATTTCCTGCCTTCCATCTGCGCATTCAGCGAAATCCGCGGTTCCACTACGAACCTCACCCAAAATCCAGGCCTGCTGCCACCCTGCCCAACCTCACCCACTCCCTTTCAAAATCCAAAAATCCGAAAATCCACCAATCGGTGCTTCCCCGTCCGACCTCACCCAAAGCCCCTGAACCCGCAATAACCCTGCCAAACCTCACCCATCCAACCGAACCGTGGCTGAAACGGCCTTTGACCTCCGGCCATCTTCCCGCTATCCCGCTGCCCCCGCATTTCCCATGAAGGAGCAGATCGAAGCCATTCAGGCCGAGGCATTGGCCCGGATCGAAGCCGCCACAGAGCCCCGCGCGCTGGAGGACGCCCGTGTGGCCGTCCTCGGCAAGAAGGGCACTCTCACCGAAGTTTCCGCAGGCATGCGCGATGTCCCGAAAGAGGACAAAGCCCTGATCGGCGCGCTTCTCAACACGGCCCGCACCGCCATCACCACCGCCCTGGAGACCAAGCAGTCCGCCCTCCAGGAGGTCGCCGACCGCAAGGCGCTGGAAGGGATCGACCTGACCCTGCCCGGCCGCGCCGTCCACCACGGCTCGCTGCACCCGCTCACGATTCTCCGTCACCAGGCCATTTCCATCCTCCGCCGCATGGGCTTCGCCCTCGCCGAAGGCCCGGAAATCGAGGACGAGTTCCACTGCTTCGACGCCCTCAACACGCCCGCCGACCACCCGGCCCGCAACGAGAAGGACACCTTCTATTTCGACTCCGGCAAGCTGCTGCGCACCCACACTTCCTCCGTGCAGATCCGCACCATGGAAGCCCAGCCGCCGCCGGTCCGCATCATCGCCCCCGGCTCGGCCTACCGCCGCGACGAGATCGACGCCACCCACCTTTCGGTCTTCAACCAGCTCGAAGGCCTCTACGTTGATAGGGACGTCTCCCTCGGCGACCTCAAGGGCACCCTGGAATACTTCTTCCGCGAGCTCTTCGGCTCCGAAACCGAGGTCCGCTTCCGTCCCCACTTCTTCCCGTTCACCGAGCCCAGCTTCGAAATCGACGTCAAGCTCCACGCCAAGGGGCAGGCCCCGCGCTGGATCGAAGTCGCCGGCTGCGGCATGGTCGACCCGGCCGTCTTCACCTCGCTGAATGCCGGCCGCAAGGACGACGCCTACAACCCGGACAAGGTCACCGGCTTCGCCTTCGGCATGGGCCTCGACCGTCTCGCCATGATCCGCTGGGGCATCAAGGACATCCGCCTCCTCATCGAAAACGACACCCGCTTCCTCAAGCAATTCGCCTGAGAGGTAGGGGATGGAAGATGGTGGATGGCAGATGACAGATGCTGGCGCCATGATCCGCACTCCCTCCCTCGAACCGGCACTCCACAAGCATCCGCAACCGACCTCCTTCATCAACCCGCGCCAAGGCCCGATCCTCACTCACCTCAAAGAGCCCCAACGGGGCGAAAGGTGACAGCCAGGGGTGAGCGCAGCGAACCCCTGGAAACTCACCGCGCAAAGCGCGCACGACGGTCGCTCGCGACCGCCCCCGGCACGCGGGACGCGCTCCCCGCGATCACGAATCCCCAGCGCCCGCTTCTTTTCCCCACCATCTTCCACTTCACGCCATGAACGTTTCCCTCAACTGGCTCGCCACCCACGTCGACCTGAAAGGCAAGTCCCCTGAAGAGCTCGACAAGCTCCGCACCTTCGCCGGCGTCGAAGTCGAAGGCATCGAGGTCAAAGGCATTTCCTCCCCGCTCATCGTGGTCGCCCAGATCATGGAAGCGGTCCAGCACCCGGACGCCGACAAGCTCAAAGTCACCAAGGTCGACGCCGGTGAAGGCGCCCTCCGCCAGATCGTCTGCGGCGCGAAGAACTACCAGGTCGGCGACAAGGTCCCCTGCGCCCTCCCCGGTGCGGTCCTGCCCGGCGGCTTCACCATCGGTGAGGCCAAAATGCGCGGCGTCGAATCCCGCGGCATGCTCTGCTCCGCCAGCGAAATCGGCCTGGTCGATGCCGTCGACGGCCTGCTGATCCTTCCGCCCGACTCCCCGATCGGCAAGCCGGTCAAGGAACTCTTCGACAGCGACGTGCTGCTGGAAGTCGAGGTCACCCCGAACCGCCCGGATCTCCTCAGCCACTACGGCATGGCCCGCGAAATGGCCACCCTGCTGGAAATGCCGCTGCGCCCGCTAGAAATCCAGACCCGCACAGGTTCCTCCAGCCACGACGGCTCGTCCGCCGAAGGCGTGAAGATCGAAGCCCCGGAAGTCTCCCCTTTCTACACCGCCGTGAAAGTCACCGGCGTGAAGGTCGGCGACAGCCCCGCCTGGCTGCGGGAGCGCCTCGAATCGATCGGCCTGCGCCCGATCAACAACATCGTCGACATCACTAACTTCGTCCTCCACGAAGTCGGCCAGCCGTTGCACGCCTTCGATGCCGCCAAGGTCTCCGGCGACCTGATCATCCGCACCGCCACGGAAGGCGAATCCTTCACCGCCCTCGATGGCACCGTCTACTCGCTGCTCGCCGACGATGGCGTGATCTCCGACAGCACCGGCAAAGCCCTCGCCCTCGGCGGCGTCATGGGCGGTCAGGACAGCGGCGTCAGTGAAACCACCACCGACATCCTACTGGAGTCGGCGTACTTCACCCCTTCCCGCATCCGCCGCACCTCGCGCCGCCTCGCCCTTTCCTCGGACTCCTCCTACCGCTTCGAGCGCGGCGTGAATCCGCAGGGCATCCTCTCCGCCTCCGCGCTGGCTGTTCAACTGATTCTGGAAATCGCCGGAGGCACCGCTGCTCCGATCACTCTGATCGCCGGCGAGCCACCCGTGCTGACCCAGCCGGTCACCCTCGATCTCGCCCGCCTCGACCAGCTCACCGGTGCCAGCATCGGCCACGAGGAAGCCGCCACCATTCTCACCCGTCTCGGCCTGAAAGCTCTCGGCGACAACCGCTGGGAAGTTCCGGCCTTCCGCGCCGACCTCCAGCGCCACATCGACCTGGTCGAGGAAATCGTCCGCGTGAAGGGCCTCGACGCCGTGCCGTCCCGCTTCGCCGCCACCTTCGTTCCCTCCAGCCCGGTCGACAGCGCCTACGACGCCGACATGCGCCTGCGCGAGCGCCTGGTCGGCCTCGGCTTCCACGAGTGCCAGACCATCAAGCTCATCTCCGACGCCCAGGTCAGCGATGCCCTGCCGCTGAAACCCCTGCTGCCCGGCGACGCGATCCGTGTCAGCCTGCCGCTCAGCGAGGACCACGCCGTGATGCGCCCCAGCATCCTTCCCGGCCTGCTGGCCTCCGCCGCCCGCAACGTCCGCCAGGGCGCCAAGGCCCTGCGCTTCTTCGAAATCGGCCGCGTCTTCCGCAACGCCGGTGGCGGCAAGGCCAAGGACCTGGAGTCCGACTCCCTCGCCATCCTGCTCTCCGGTCCCGCCCTGCCCTCCGGCTGGAGCCGCACCGAAAGCGTCGCCGACCTCTACGACCTGAAGGCGGTCCTGTCCGCCCTCGCCCCCTCCGCTCCGATCCAGTTCGTTCCCCGCGAGCGCGAAGGCTTCGCGCTGGCCTGCGACGTCCAGTACGCCGGCCAGAACCTCGGCGGCTTCGCGATGCTGCTGCCCGGCCGCCAGCGCGAACTCGATCTGCCGAGTGCCGTCTTCGTCGCCGAGCTCGATCTCGCCAAGCTGCGCAAGCTCTCCGGCGCCAACTCCCAGCCCGATGAGCTCCCGCTCTTCCCCGGCTCCACCCGCGACATCTCGCTCGATGCTCCGTCCGCGCTGCCAAGCGCCGACATCGACAAGGCCCTCGCCAAGGTCAAAGCCCCGCTGCTCACCGGCTTCGAATGCATCGCCCTCTACAGCGACCCGAGCGGCGAAAAGATGGCCGCCAATCGCAAGTCGATCACCTATCGCCTGCAGTACCGCGATGCCGTCAAGACTCTGACCACCGCCGAGATCGACACCGCCCATCAGGCCATCGTCGCCGGCCTGATCAGCGCCCTGCCGGTCACCCAGCGCTGAGCGGGCGCTCTCCCATCGGACTTCCGCCGCAAACGCCCTTGGAGCTATTTCAAGAGCGGGATCCTCTGCTTTGCCCGCTGGTAGGAACCAGCGATCAGATCAGGAAAATCAGGGTCCTCCGGCAGGGTCAGCACCCGGTCCACCGGATCGACCTCGAAGGGCTTTCCGGTAACAGGATCGGTGGGAGGAGTTTCGCCCAGGGCGATGCAGACCGCCGCATCCCACAAGGCCGCGCGCTGCTTCCGCTCGAGCCATTTCGCCCGGACTCTCGCGATGTCCTCATCGAGCCATGTGAGCGAGCTCAGGGCATACGACGACATCCCGCCCAACTGGGGATCCGGCAGCGCCGAGCCGTCCCGGAGAGCCTCCGGCGTGGATTCGGAAATCTGCTGCAAGCGCACCGCGCAGAGATTCGAGACCTCGATCGCATCCTTCGAACCGTCCTCCTCCGGTTTCCTCTTATCCTGATCCATGCAGGAAATGAACAGCGTGGTCCAATCGTTCCGGATGAGGTCCTTGATGACACTGCCCAAGGTCCGGTCAGGCCGGGACAACGCCGTCCTCACGCGCATCAGGGTCTCGCGTGTGACCGGAACATCCCCGGCCATACAGATCGCGACCGCATGGGCGAGGTGTGCGGAAGAAAAGGCCGCGGCGTCTTCCGTGGAAGCCGCACCACTTGATTCAAGACATTCAATCAGCGCATTCGTGGACCGGATCGTTTTCAATGCCCCCTCCAGATCTTCCGTCTCAAACTGGCACCTTGCCCGGGCCGCAAGCATCGAACTCAACTCCGCGACGCTAGCAAGAGAGGCAGACTGATGATCATCCAGGGCAACGGTCGAAAAATCCGGAAGCTGGCCAATTTCTACCAGCCGGTCCAATAGAGCCGCTCGCTCTTTCAGAGCGGCGCTCACCCGGACCACATCCCACGGCGCCAGCCCCGACAGGAGCTGCTGAAGATCGTCCGGAATCAGTTGAGGGTGTGCGTCGGGAAATTCGCTTGCCAGGAAAAGAGCCAGCTGGAGCAGCCGGTTGTCCCGGTCCGCGACGATCCGTTCAGCGGCCCGGAGCTGGGGGTGGACATCGAGAATCTGCTTTTTCAGCGCAGCGATCGAAGCGTCTCGATCCTCTTCCGAAATGCCGGTTTCCACCTTCGGGGATTGAGCGGATGGGCTCTCCGCGGGCGGCGAGGTCAGCTCATCGCGAGCTTCCCTCGAGGCCGCCACTCGAGCGAGGGCATGCCTTCCGACGAACCAATAGAAACTGAAGGCTAGAATCGCGAAGGCAAAAAGGATGAGGCAAATCTTGCCGGTCGTTTTCATAGCGATGGGATATCACTGCCATCTTGACTCCACATCCGGGAGACGAACGAAAGCCTGCCTCGTTTTGACCGGCCCCGGGCTCGAAGTCCAATCGAAAGACCGCGACAGCCGCGCCACCAGGCAGGTAACGTGCATGGCTCTCACTGATAAAGAGCCATGCACAGAACCGGCAGGACACCCGCCCTCTCAACCGCCGAAGTAGCGCGGGTGATCGATGTCCGTGATCAGTCCCGCTTGGACCGGCTGCCATCCCAGTTCGGCGCGGGTCTTCTCACTTGAGACCAGGCAGTCGATCGCCGCGAAGTGGGCGAACCAGCCGAAGTGGCCGGCGGCCTCTTCCTGGGTCCTGCTGACGACCGGCACCTGCAGACGGCGGCCGATCACTTCAGCGATCTCCCGGAACGGCACGCCCTGCTCATCGGCGCCATGGTAGGTGGCCCGGGCAGCGCCCTTTTCCAGCGCCAGCCGGTAGAGAACCGCCGCGTCCAGCCGGTGCACGCCGGGCCAGCGGTTCAGCCCCTCGCCCACATACACCGACTCGCCCTTCTCCTTCGCGAGGCCGATGAGGATCGGCACGAAGCCATGGTCGCCATCGCCGTGGACCGATGGAGACAGACGAATCACTGACACCCGAACGCCTTTTGATGCAAGGAGGTCCGCAGCCCCTTCCGGGTCACGGGGAATCCGGGAATCCGGCGCACGCCGGTCATCTTCGGTCGCGAGAACGCCGGGCTTCAACAGTCCAAGCCCGGAAGTGACGACCAGCGGCCGGTCAGAGCCCTCCAGGCCCTTTCCGAGCGCCGCAATCGCATGCTGCTCCGCCTCGCAGTTTTCCGCGAACTTCGAGAAGTCGTGGTTGAAGGCGGTGTGGATCACGCCATCCGCCGCCGCGGCTCCGGTGGTGAGGCTGTCCAGATCCTCCAGCGAACCGCGATGAACCTCCGCTCCCGCCTTCACCAAAGCCGCCGCTCCGGCATCCGAGCGGGCCAGGCCGAGCACCTGATGACCCGCCGCCAGCAACTCCTGAACGACTGCCGAACCGACAAAGCCGGTGGCTCCTGTTACAAATACACGCATATGATGATCTCCTTGAGTTAATTGAGGAGGCCCCTTCGATACACCCGCGCCGGAATCTGAAAAGACGTGGCCTCATACCGGTATGGCCACTACCCGGATGGGAGATGAATCAATCCACCCGGCCCCCAACGGCTTCCCGCGGAAACTTCATCGCGAGCACGGCCTCGACCGCCGCAGGCACCGGCCGCTTCACTCCGCTTGCGGCAGCCACCACCACGTCGCTCAATGCGGACGCCTCGTCCACCGCCTGCGCCAGCAGCTCGCGGAAGGACGTGATGCGGGAGACGAGCCACAACATCACGGCGAGCAGAAATTTGGGCCAGGAGGCGATGAAGGATTTCGAAGCCGGATAGACGCGATACCCGAGCGCCCTGATGATCGCGAAGCACCCGTGAAGGCCACGCGCCACCACCAGCGCTTCCGCCCAGGAAGCTCCACCTCCGCGGCGCTGCCCGGCCGCGCAGATGCTTTCCATCGCGATCGTGATCGGGACATGGCAACGCAGCCAGAGGGGCATGTTTTCTTCAAAGGTGGATGGCATGCCGGCCCGGTTGAAGAGATCCACCCACCGGAGATCGCTGTGCTTGGTCTTCTGCGGGCCGATGGTCGCCTTGAGCTTTCCCTCATGGTCCAGAGTCGCCATCACCACCGGC
>JAQGPE010000379.1 GCA_028293225.1 Akkermansiaceae bacterium
TCCGGACGAAAACTACGCCCGCGAGGTCATGCAGCTGTTCTCCATCGGCCTGGTGCAGCTCCACCCGGACGGCTCGCTGAAGCTGGACGCCGCCGGCCTGCCGCTACCCACCTACACGCAGACGGACATCGGGGAAATGGCCCGCGTGTTCACCGGCTGGTCCTTCAGCGTGATCAACAGCCCCTCCGCCAGCAACACCGTCGTCCCCAACACCGTCTTCAGCGCCAACAACGGCGTCGAACGCTACGAGGACCGCTGGACCAACCCGATGGCGATGTTTGCCGACAAGCACGACACCGGGGCCAAGGCGCCGCTCGGTCTATCGCTGCCCGCCGGCCAGAGCGGTGAAAAGGATCTCAGCGACGTGCTCGACGGCCTGGCCGGCCACCCGAATGCCGCGCCGTTCATCTGCCGCCGCCTGATCCAGCGCTTCGTCAGCGCGAATCCGTCCTACGGCTACCTCTACCGCGTCTCGAACGTCTTCCGCGGCACCGGCGGAAATCTGCCCGCGGTGGTCAAGGCGATCCTGCTCGATCCGGAGGCCCGCAGCCTGGCCACCGGCGCGCTGGCCAGCTCCGGAAAATCCCGCGAACCGCTGCTGCGCACCACCGCCCTGCTGCGCGCGCTGGACGCGAAGTCGCAACTGAAGCTGAGCGATCTCAGCGCCTACGGCTACCCCGCCGCCGAGCTGGCCAAGTACCCGGCCGGAGCCACCGTCGCCCGCATCAGCAACACTATCACGACGCTGCAGGAAAATCCCCTGTCCGCCCCCACGGTGTTCAATTTCTACCAGCCGGACTACTCCCCCGCCGGCCTGCTGGCCCAGAACGGCATCTACTCGCCGGAACTCCAGATCGCCACGGAGAACAGCGTGATCCAGGCCAACAACGTCCTCTACCAGGCCATCTACTACAACACGGGTTTCCCTGCCGGCTCCCTGGCCGGCCAGGCCGCGCCTCCCTACAACTATCCGGACAACGCGCAGAACCTGATGTCCGATCTGACACCCTACAACACGCTCTACATGGCGGTGGTGGATGCAAATCATGACGGCATCTACGACAAGCTGGACACCGCCACCTTCAACAATCCCACGGTGATCCGCGCCGCCTGCGAGGCGGTCCTGGACCGCGCCGACCTGATGCTCTGCGGCGGCAATCTGAAAGCCCATGACGGAACCACGCCCGGGTCCGTGCGCATGCTCATCCTGGACGCCGCCACCGGCATCCACGGCACCAGCAACAACTCGAACACCCAGCAGGCCACCTACATGCGCGACCGCATCCGCGCCATCCTCTGGCTGTGCATGTCCTCGCCGGATGCCGTCGCCCAGAAGTAATCCCGTTTCCCTGTTTCATTCCAACGCTCTGACGTTCCCATGAAAAACCACCAGAAGGAAGATCTCCGGACCCGCCGCGATTTCCTGCGCCAGTCCGCCTGCGCCGCTCTCGGCTACACCGGCCTGGTCAACGCCCTGGCGCAGATGCGCCTGATGACCGCCGCCATGGCTGCCGGCCCGGTCGACAGCGGCTACAAGGCCCTGGTCTGCCTGTTTCTCAATGGCGGCCACGACGCCAACAACTTCCTGGTCCCGGCCGGCGACCCTGCCTCCGACGGCCTGCGCGCCGACTACGCCGCCGGTCGCGGCATCCTGGCCCTGGACCGCGCCACTCTGAAGCCGCTCACCGTCCCGGCCGCAACCCGCGCCTTCGCCCGCCACCACGGCTCCGCCCTGCCCGCCATGGGCCTGCACCCGCAGGCCGGCGGGCTGGCCGACCTGTTCAATGCGAAGAAACTGGCCCTGGTCGCCAATGTCGGCACGCTGGCATTTCCCGTGGCCAGCCGGGCCGACTATCTCTCCGGGGCGGTACCGCTGCCGCCACAGCTCTTCTCCCACTCCGACCAGCAGACCCAGTGGCAGTCGTCGATTTCCGACCGTCCCTTCAGCTCCGGCTGGGGCGGTCGCGCCGCGGATTTACTAAATGCCTCGTACAACAGCGCCACCGCCTCGAAGGTCTCCATGTCGATCTCGCTCTCCGGGGTGAATTCCTTCCAGGTCGGCACCTCCGGCCATGTCACCCAGTACGTGATGCAGTCGTCCGGCAGCTCGCCACTGGCGGGCTTCGACTACATTCTGGGCGATGGCAATCCCTACGATCTGGCGCTGAACGCCGACGGCTCCTACCGTACCGACCGCGACTCCGGCAAGCGGCTGAAGGCCTTTGACGACATCATGAAACTGACCCGCGCCAATCTCCACGAGCAGGAGTACGGCCGCATTGTCACCCGCGCCCGCGCCACCGAGGGCACCGTCGGCGCGGCCCTGACTGCAGCCTCCGCCAGCGGAGTGGACTTCGACACGCTCTTCGCCGGGGCCACCACCTCGCTCGGCAACCAGTTGAAAATGGTCGCCAAACTCATCGCCGGACGCGGCACCCTGGGCAACAACCGCCAGATCTTCTTCTGCCAGGTCGGCGGCTACGACACCCACCAGAGCCTGCTCACTTCGCACGCCAATCTGGTCGGCGAACTGGACCATTCGCTGAAAGCCTTTCACGACACCCTGCAGGCGCTCGGCGTCTGGGACAACGTGGTCGCTTTCACCGCCTCCGACTTCAACCGCACCTTCACGCCGAACGACAACAACGCCGCCTCCGCCGGCACCGACCACGCCTGGGGCGGCCACACGCTCGTCATGGGCGGCGCCGTGAAAGGCGGCGACCTCTACGGCCACTTCCCGTCGCTGAAAACCGGCTCGGCCGCAGGCTCCATCGACTCCGGAGCCACCCGCGGGCGCTGGATCCCCGACGTCTCGGTCGATCAATATGCTTCCGTGCTGACCTCCTGGATGGGTGCGGGCCGCAATGAACTGGAGGCGATCTTTCCCAATCTCGGGCGCTTCGACGACCCCTTCACCACCAGTTCGCCGAACCTGGGCTTCCTGTGATGACGCGGAGGATCTTGGCAAGAGTCGCCCTGGCGGCTGGGATCGCAGCGCTCCTCTACGCGCTGCGGCCCGGCGGGAAGACCGCACCCGCTACGATCTCTCCCGTAGTTCATTCCCCGCTGGCCGCACCGGCCGTTCCCGCCGCCCCGGAGGTCAACCTGCTGCCGCTGGCGGAGGAAGCCGCGCGGCTGAACGATCCCGCCGTCACGGTCCAGGATGACCTCGGCATTCTCGACCTGATGCTCGGCGGCTACCACCGTCAGTATGGAGGGAATCCCGTCGGCGAAAACGAAGAGATCGCCGCTGCGCTGACCGGCCGCAATCCCCGTGCGCTGGCCTGGCTGCCTGCCAGCGGCAGCTTCCTGGATCAAAAAGGCCGCCTGATCGACCGCTGGGACACGCCGTATTTCTTCCACGCCCAGTCCGGCGACCACATGCAGATCCGCTCCGCCGGCCCGGACCGGAAAATGTGGACGGACGATGACGTGGTGCGGGAGCAGGGAAGGTAGGGGCAAACCGCGGCGGCAGCTTCACCCCTCCTCACGCCCCCAGACTCCGCCAGATATGCAGCACGGCATAACTCCGCCATGGCCGCCACGGCTGTGAAATCCTTTCCGCCTCCTTTGCGCTGACGCCGCCAAGATTGTTCCTTACCACGATGTCCTCCTTCGGAAAGGCATCCGGCCAGCGCAGGGCCCGCATCGCGATGTAGTGCGCCGTCCACTGCCCGATCCCCGGCAGCGCCACCAGATTGCGGATCGCGACGTCCGGGTTCGCACCGCTTTCCAGGGTCAGCACGCCCGACTTGAAAGCCTGCGCCAGCGCCATCAGGCACTTCGCCCGCGCACTCACGATCCCCAGACTCGCGATGGCATCGACACCAGCGCCAGCCACGACTTCCGGCAGTGGCGAAAGACGGCTGAGCTCCACAAAGGGCGTCTCGAACTTCTCCCCGAAGGCCTCCGCAAAACGGCACGCGATCGTCGTCGCGGCCTTCACCGTGATCTGCTGGCCCAGGATCGCACGGATCGCCATCTCGAAGGAGTCGAAGGCCCCTGGCACACGCAGGCCCGGATGGGCGGCCACCGCTTTCGCCAACAACTGATCCTTCATCAGATGCGCGTTGATCAGGTCCGGCCGGGCGCTTAGGTCGAAGAGATTCCGCACCCGCCCCAGCAGCGCGGGCAGCACCGGCGTGAGCGAATGGCTGAACTCCACCAGCAGCGATCTCTTCGCCGGAGCAGCGTGCGTAACCTTGATCCAGCCCTGGCGCTTCCCCAGCCTCACGGTCCGCGCGTAGTACTGCTCCGTCACGTGCTCGACATCCCGGATCATCCGGCCGCGCAGGAAAGCCAGTACGCCGTCCCAGTCATAGGGCGGACGGTAGCTGAGCTGCAGAGTCGAACTCCCGCCGCTGCCGGCCGCCTCCGGCTCGTGCTCCGCCGCCGCCTTCCGCAAGCGGGTCGGCGGCATGCGGTAGTGGGTAAGAAAGGCATCGTTGAAACGGCGCAGGCTGGAAAAACCGCTCGCGAAGGCCACGTCGATCACTGGCAGCTTCGTCTCCGTCAGCAGTTGCTTCGCCAGCAGCAGGCGGCGCGTCTGCATCAGCTCGACCGGTGAGACGCCGAGTTCCTTCTGTACGATTCGCCGCAGTTGCCGGGAGCTGATTTCGAACTGCGCCGCGATCTCCTCCAGGTTCGCCCCGTCATCCAGCAGCCCCTCGTCCATGCGGTGGACAATGAGGTGCGCGATCCGCCCCGCACTGTCCACCGGGGCATTTCCCGGCGCCAGCTCCGGGCGGCAGCGCAGGCATGGGCGAAAGCCGGCTTTTTCCGCCGCCTCCGCGCTTTCGTAGAAGCGGCAGTTCGCCTCCTTCGGGACCTTCGCCGGGCA
The DNA here is from genome assembly GCA_028293225.1 of Akkermansiaceae bacterium. Classification (GTDB taxonomy): domain Bacteria; phylum Verrucomicrobiota; class Verrucomicrobiia; order Verrucomicrobiales; family Akkermansiaceae; genus Haloferula. The sequence goes on from JAQGPE010000379.1 coordinate 4,841, forward strand.
GATCGGCCGGCAATAGATCCCGGTGGAGGTCACGCCGACGAAGAAGACCCCGTCAAAGCGCGGATCGTGGGAGGACAGGGCCTCATAGGCGGCGTGATTTTCGATCATAGCGGGTGACGGCAAAGTGCGCCGGTCCCGCACAGTGCCTCATCCCATCACCCCTCGCTCGCCATTTTCGGACATGCAAGTGGAAACCGAAAAACCGCCTTCATGGTACCAGTACCACCCGCGGCCCGGCAACGCCCGAACTCCAGGCCCGCGTCACGTCCGCCAGCGGCACCGCCTCCGTGGCAATCCGGAACCCTGCCGACGGCGCAACTTCCAGCACCGCGTGAACCGCGGCCAGCAGCCGGGGAAACGGGATGCTGCCGATTCCGCTGCCCATGAGCTGCAGCGACGATGAACGCAACACCGCACTGGGCAGCCGGATGTCCGCGCCACTGGCCGAACCGATCTGCACGTAGCGGATCGGCACGCCCTCCGGACCGGCCTTGGCCCCGGCAATCAGGAGCGTCTCCGCACTCACGCCCCACAGGTAGTCGAGCACAACATCGATGCCCTCCCGGAACTCCGCCTTGAAGGCATTTTCCAGAGCCTCCGGTTCCTGATTCAGCGAAATGGTCACATCCGCGCCGAGCAGCCGGAGATCCTGGAAAGCGCCGGCCTGGCGTCCGGTGGCAATGATCTTTTTCGCACCCAGATACCGGGCGACCTGGATCGCCAGCCGGCCGGAAGCGCCGGTCGCGCCGTTGATCAGCACCGTTTCGCCGGCCTGGAAATGAGCCCTCTCCGTCAGCGCCGCCCACGAGGACACCGCGGGGATGGCCATGGCAGCAGCGGACTCATCGCCCAGTCCATCCGGCAGAGCGATGCATCGCCGCTCATCCACGCAGCAGAGTTCGCCCATCGCGCCATACGGCTTTTCCGGCAGCAGGAAATACACCCGCCGCCCATGCTCCGTGAGGCCGGTGCCATCGACGCCCGGAATGAAGGGCAGTTCGCCCTCCGAGCTGTAGTGGCCACCGGACGCACGGCTCTTCGTCACATGACTGATCGCCGCCGCGGTGACCCGGATCAGGCGCTGCCCGGAGGCCGCCACGGGATCGCGAAACTCGCCATACACGGGAGCCTGGCCCGCCTCCATTACCATTGCCGCTTTCATTTTTAATTGAATTGATGAGTGCATTATACACATATTAGCCCAATCGAATGGACCACGAAATAATCGACGCAGGCGCCACCCCGGGGAGTGAAATGGGCGCACACGCAATTGAGTGTATAATACACATATTAGCAAGCCGAAATTCATGAAACGAGAACTGTTGCAATTGCGTGAGGCACTCCTCGACCTCACCGGAGTCCTTAACCGCCCCCAGCCGGATGCCGCGCTGATCAGCCTGGCGGGTGTCGATCTCGACCGCGCCCTCTTTCCCCTGCTGATGCGGGTGGAGCGCAGGGGGCCGCTGGGCATCGGCGAGTTGGCCGAGCTGTGCGGACGCGATTACACCACCGTCAGCCGCCAGATTGCCAAGCTGGAGGGCCTGGGCCTGGTCGCCCGCCAGGTCAATGCTCAGGACGCTCGGATCAAGGAAGCTGTCATCACGGCAAAAGGCCGCGCGATCACCACCGCCATCGATGGCGCGCGGGAAAAAGTCATGTCCACCCTGCTGGCGGACTGGGACCGGCAGGACGTCACGGATCTGGCGCGGCTGCTGCGGAAATTCGCCGACGAAGCGCTGGCCTTCGTGCGCAAGGAGAAGTCCCGGCCGTCCTGAATCGCCACATGAAGAACCCCGCCGGCAATCAATCCTACCGGCGGGGTTCTCCTGTCAGGCAGGATCAGTTCCGGCGTCGGCGCAGCAGTCCCACACCGCCGAGCAGGGCGAGGCAGGCTGCCGCGGGTTCCGGAATCGGCGAGGCATCCAGACGGAAATTGTCCAGGCTCGCCTGAATCGTTGGATCGCCCGTGTACTGCGCGCCGATGTAGAGTTCGCTGCTCACGGTGGCGCCCGTGGTAAAGGTCACGGTGAAGTCCTGGAATGAGCCCGCCACCGCCGAAACACCCGTGGTGGAATTCAGGATGGTCCCGTTGATCCATGCATCGGTCTCACCGGCTACGCCATTGATCAGACCGATCACCGGCGCTCCGTTGACCCGGTCCAGCCGCTGCCCGATCGAGACGACCAGCGTATAGAGGGTGTTCGGGGCGAGGGCGCCGACATCCTGGAAGATGTTGATCGTTCCGCCGGGGATTCCCTGGTTGAGGAAAATCACATTGGAGCCCAGCGCGCCCGCTGGCGTGCCATCAGCACCGGCACCGGTGTAGGCGGTGCCCGCGGGATTCTCGATGCCGAAATCCTGGAACTGAGAGCCGGTGGTCATGGTATAACTCCAGCTGTTGAAAGTGCCGCTGGGCTTGGGCGCCAGCACGGAGTTGTTGTCGCTGACAACCGGGTCCTCGAAGCTTGGATTTTGGATCAGTACGGATGCTGCTCCGGCAGCTCCACCCAGGGCAAGGGAGGCGGCCATGATGCAAGTCATCAAGGTTTGGGTATTCTGGTATTTCATTGGGATTCAATTAATCGGGTCACCGCGAACCTACGTGAAAGCCCGTAATTGAAAACTAAAACGCGTTTGGAATCGTGACAATTTGCAGGCCCTGCACTTTCATGGCAGAACGATCACAGGATCGCGCCAACCGGCGAGACTCCAGTATCAGATGAAGGGACTGTATCAAACAGCGTACGCTTCCCCTATCCAATGGCGCATCATTCCGCCCAGCATCCCTCCAATCCGCTTCCATGTCCGAAAACGGCCGGCGCATCCTCTTTCCACGGGCGTACTGAGGCCGATCAACCAAGGGACAACATGGCCACGCCTTTCTACTACACGACCATGAAGTCCCCGGTAGGCGAGCTGAAGGTGGTCGCGAGCGACAGGGGACTGACCGCCATCCTATGGGAAAACGAGGACCCGAAACGCGTCCCTCTTAACGAGCCGCTCACGGAAAAAATCCCATCTCCATCATCGCCTCCCGTCACCGCGTGATCGGCGCCGACGGCACCCTGACCGGCTTCGCCGGCGGCCTCAAAGCCAAGGCGCTGCTGCTGGGGATCGAGTCGAAGAAGCACACCCCGGAACAGGAGCGGTCGGGGTGGCATCTGCAGGACGGCTCAGTTTCCATCTCTGCGCTCGCCATTTTCGGACCTGAAGACGAATAGCCCTGCGGGAGGTCATTTGCGGGGACAGGGAAATTTTTGCGTCCCATTCCTCAGTCCCTGACGGATACTTCCCGAACATGGAAATTCCCGACCGCACCTTGCTCGATCGCTACCTCACCGGGCGCGATGAAGCAGCGTTCGGCCTACTGGTCGGGCGCTATCTCGACCAGGTCCACGCCACCGCCCGCCGCGTCACCGGCAATGACGAACTGGCCCGCGACGTGGCGCAGAGCACCTTTATCCGACTGGCGCAGCGGGCCGCGCTGATCCCCCGCCAGGTACCCCTGACTTCCTGGCTCCACCACACCACCCGCTGCCTCGCCGTCGACCTGGTGCGGGCCGAGTCGCGGCGGAAAAAACGTGAACTCGACAGCACCTTGGTCCCCACCGCCATGGACACCTCCCCGCCCGAACCCGATTGGTCGGCTCTCGCCCCGGTGGTGGATGAACTGGTCGATCAGCTCCCCGCCGCCGATCGCGATCTGGTCCTGCTCCGCTACTACCGGAATGAGTCGCACGCCGCGATCGCCACCCGCCTCGGCCTCACGGAGAGCGCCGCCCGCAAGCGCGCCTTCCGCGCTGTGGAAAAGCTCCGCATCCTGCTGGGGAAGCGCGGCCTCCCCACCACCGCCGCCGCCCTGGCCACCCTGCTGCCCGCCCACGCCGCGCCGTCCGCCCCGGCCCTGCTCGCCGGCTCGGTTCTCCAGGCCACCCAGGGCGTCACTCCCATCCTCCCGCATTTCCTCACCACGCTGCTCCACGCCGTGAATACCACCCAAAAGATCGCCCTCGGCGGCTCCTTTCTCCTCCTGCTGGCCGCCACCGGCTACTCGCTGGCGCCACTACCCGGCCCGGCGAACTCCACTACGGGAAGCGCCGTAGCTTCCCTCCCCTCCGGCAGGGCCGGGGAAAGATCCGCCTCCCGTGACCACGGCATCCGTCCGGCGCCCGCCACAGCGCAGGAGCGCTATGAGAGACTGAAGGCGATCGTCGCGATCCCCATTTCCACCCAGCGCCAGAGCGAGATGATCGGCTACCTGGAAGGGCTGCCGCCGACGCTCCATGAAGAGACGCTGCGGGATTTGGGCAGCCTGACCACCAGATTGGATTCCGGCCTCCTGCGGCTGGCCCTGTCCTCCTGGGCGAAGAACGACCCCGCCGCCGCTGCGAATTTCATCCACGGCCAGTCGCAGAGGGATCCCTGGCCGGATTCGACCTCCGTGCTGCAGGACTGGGCGCTGGCCGATCCCCCCGCCGCGATGGCCTGGGCAATCCAAAATCATACCGGAGAAAAGGTTTCCGAATCCGAGGACATCCCTGCCTCGATCGTGATCGCTACCGTTGCCCGGACCAACCTGGAGCTGGTCCCGGCCCTCATTGACTTGATCCCCACCGAAAGCGATCGCGAAAGCCTCATTCGCCGGATCGGCTACGAGGGCAGCTGGAATCCTGAGTTCATAAAGAAGATGCTCGTAGTTCTGGCTCCGCCGGAGCGTGACCTCCTGCTGGGAACCCTGACCGGCTACGTGAGAATGCCGGCCGAAGGAACGGAAAACTATGTGAGAACCCCGGCCGAAGGAGCGGCAATCCTGAAGGCCAACCCCGGCGCCGTGGAGTATGCCAATCCGGAATTCCTCTACCAGAGTTGGGCCAAACAGGACCTCGCCGCCGCCCGCGCGGACGTCGATGAATTGCCACCCGGCCCTCTGCGCGACCGCGCGACCAATGGCCTTATCCAGGGCCTGTCGATGTCCGATCCTCAGCAGGCCCTCGAATTCATGGAAAGCCATCCGGATCTGATCACCCAGAACACCCGCGACATCTTCATTTCCAGTACCAAGTCCCAGCCCGAACTGGCCCTGCGCCAGATCCCGCTGATGGACGAGGAAGACCGGCGAATCTCTTGCCTGGCAACGCACATCGGCGCCTGGCTGAAACAGGACCCCGCCGCCGCGGGAAAATGGCTGGAGCAGCATCCGCAGCCGCCGGCCGTGACAGAGCTACTACCTGAGAAGTAGTTCATCGCGAAATCCCACTTCTCCACCACCCCGTCCATGCGCCCTCACGCCGCTCTCCCCTACCTCGCCGCCGGGATCATCGCCCTCGCCGCAGTGACGCTCACCGTCCGCACGGCCACCCTGCGGGATGCCGCCCGCCAGACAGAGGGCATGACCGCAAAGGAAGCGGGCGGGACTCCCTCCACGGATACAGGCAACGGCGCCAGCAGACCCTTTGCCTTCACCCGGCTGCCACCGGGCAGCGAATCCCGCACAGCGGAGCTGCGGAAGCAGATCGCCCGGGTCATGGCCAGCCGGCAGCGCTTCGAACACGAAAGCGCCCTGCTCGCCCTCCTGAGGGAACTGGCTCCCGGCGACTTTCCCATCGCGCTGGACGCAATCGTCCACGGAGCGGGCAATGACGACTACGATGACGCCCCCTTTCTCTTCACCCAGTGGATGCGCACCGCCCCTCAGGATGCCCTGACCTATGCCCAGAGCCACCCCGACCTGGAGCGGCCCCTGCTGGAGGCCTGGGTGCAGAGCGACCCCGCCGCCGCCCTGGACCGCGCGCGGCAAAAGAAGCCGGCGGAGGAATCACGGCGACTACTGGGTCAAATGTTTTTCGCCGTTTCCCGACAGGAACCGCAGGCCGCGCTCAAGCTGCTGGATGAACTGAGTCCGCAGGAAAGGGAATCTCCTCTGGAGGAACTGGCCGGCCGCGGCACGCCCGCGCAGTTCGCCGCGACCCTGGAGTGGGCCGCCGGGCTGAAAGATCCGGACGAACGCACCGCGGCACTGCAAAAGATGCTGCTGCATTGGAATCAGGCTCATTCGGCACGGGAATTCGAGCTACTGCTCACCCTGCCGGACCCTGCGAAGAGTCTGAGCAAGGGCTATGACCTCTACCACTGGGCTGAACGCGCTCCCGACGAAGCGCTGGCCGGCTTCAACCGCATCCCGGAAGGACCGTTCCAGGCCGCCGCTGTCCGGCAAATGGCCCCCGGACTCATCGCGGGCGGACGTGAGGATGCAGCGGACGCCATCCTCGCCCGCTATCCGGAGACGATGACCCCCTTCCTGCGCCAGACCTGCATCAGCCTGATCGCTCCGCACGATCTGGAGCGGGCCATCGCCATGGCCGCGGAAATCAGAGATCCTTTCTACCGCGAGAATGGCACGATCGTCGCCCTTCAAGCCTGCCTGGAACACGGCGGGGATGCCGCCCGGCAGGCCGAGGAGTGGACCGCCTCTCACGAGCTCTCACCGAAGTTGCAGCAGTTCATGGAAGTCTACCGCGGAAAACCCAGCCAGTAGCCCGGGCAAGGCGGATCTGCGCCGCTGACAGTCCTCCTTGGAAATCACCGAAAACCCAGGCACCTTCCCTTGCTCCTGGAGTTCCCCCTCTTCTTCCGCTTCCATGTCCGAAAACAGCCAGCGCCTTTTCCATTCCCGGTCATAGTGAGTCCATTGACCTCAAGAAAATCATGACCACCACCTCTTTCTACTACACAACCCTGAAGTCCCCGGTCGGCGAGCTGAAGCTGGTAGCGAGTGACAAGGGCCTGACCGCGATCTTATGGGAAGATGACAACCCGAAGCGCGTCCCGCTGGGCGAAAACCTCACCGAAAACCCTGCCCATCCAGTGCTGGTCGCAACCGCCCGCCAGCTCACCGAGTACTTCGCCGGGACGCTGGAGAAATTCGACCTGCCGCTCGATTTCATCGGCACCGATTTCCAGAAGAAAGTCTGGGCGGAACTCGTCGCCATTCCCTTCGGCGAAACCCGTACCTACGGCCAGCTCGCGGAAAAAATCGGCAACCCGAAGGCCTCCCGCGCCGTGGGCGCCGCCAATGGAAAAAATCCCATCTCCATCATCGCCCCCTGTCACCGGGTGATCGGTGCCGACGGCACCCTGACCGGCTTCGCCGGCGGTTTGAAAGCCAAGGCCCTGCTGCTGGGAATCGAGTCGAAGAAGCATGCCCCGGAACAGGCGCTGCTGCTGTGACGGCGCCCCCTGCCACCGGAACTACGATCTCCGCTGGGCAAACCCTGCCACATCACACCGGGATTGCCGCGGATGCCGGTGCGTGCCACCCTTCCCTGCACCGGGATGAACGCCTATCTCTTCCTCAAGTCGCTGCTGACGACAGCCACGTTCCTGCCCCGGCATCTGTTCTTCATTGCCACGGGCACTCTGTTCGCCTGGGTCGTCTGGACCGCCCTCTATCTGTTCCTGCTGGCCATCGCCCTTCTCGGCCACGGCCAGCTCGGCGATCCCCTCGCTTATCCCACCGGCCTGCTCGTGATCCTGGCAACCGGCCTGATCGGCGGCGGCGGGATCGGCCTGCCTGCCTGTGCCTTTGGCTATTGGACGTGCCGTAGTTACCGGTGGCCAAAGGCCGCCGCCATCCCCGTGGTCCTCCTGGCCGGAGCGCTTGAGGCCACGCCGGTCATCGCCGGGCTCTTCAGGGTCAAGGCTGGCCTGCCCCTGGTCGACCTGGCCATCTGGTCCTTCTTCACCTACCTCTGGGCCATCGCGCCGCTGCTGGGCCTTTACTGGTGGTTGACCGAAAGCCCCCGGCCCATCTTCGAAGGCCTCCGCCGCCGGATCCTGCGGAAATACTTCACAGGATCACCAGGCAACGCAGAGGAATGATCTGAAAATCTGGCCCGGCCGTAGCCGGCTTCCCAGCCGCTATCCGGCAAACCCGTATGGATCCGGATTCTTCGATACAGGCTCACCATCGCGCGGCCTGTCTCGTTCACCCTCTGCCAGGGGCAGCCATTGCAATCCCAGCAGCGAACCCAGCACCAACAGCGGACAACCGGCCTTGAAGACCGCGATCACATAGAGCGCCAAATCATGGGGACTTCCATCGAGCAGCCACGCGATCAGATACAGCCCAGCGGCGGCCACGGCCATGACCGCCAGTGCGGCCAGCGATGCCCAGGAACGCGACCGGCGGCGGGATTTCAGCAGAATAAAGCAATTCGTCGCCACATACGCATGCAGCGCCGCGTCCGCGGTGAGCCAGCCCCCCAGCGGTGCCGCCGGCTTGCTCATCCTCATCAGCATCGCATTGATCTGACCAAAGAGATTCAAAGCCATGCCCAGAAATCCGGCCACGGAAATCACCAGCAGGAAGGCCAGCGCCACTTTTCTGCCCGGCCCGCGGATCTCTGAAAACTGCGGCCAGCGCCCCGGCGGCGGAGGCGGCAAAGGGGGATCGGCCGGCAGCTGCGACATCTGCGGGGAAGATAGGGAATCCTCTCCACCGGGTCGATGCCCATTTCCCCGGATGCAGGTTGGCGCCTCATCACCCGCCGGTCCGTCGATCCCCATCGGTTGCTTTAGCGATTCTTCAGGCCACGCTCCAACTCAGGCGCCGCGGCTGCGCTTCAGCAAAGCCGGCGCAGTGCCTGAGTGAAACGAAATGAACAAATCAATCGCAGCGCAGATTCCCTCCGTGTTCGCCCGCTTTCTTGCGTCCCCCTTTACACCCGTAACGTTTCAAACGTTACAGCGATGGTAAATGGAGAGTAAAGCGCAGATAGTGGTTCACCTCCCCGCAGCACCCCGTCTATCAGGGAGAGGCTCAACTTCCCGGCGAGCCAGCCCAAGGATTCTCCTCCTCCATCATGACCGCATTTCTCCGCCTCCGCCCGGCTGCCCTCGCCTCCGGCCTGCTTATCCTTGCTGGCGCGCTACCCGCCGCGGCCGTCACCCCGGCGGTTTCCACCTCGGACCAGAACTCCCTCTTTCTCAGCAACGATGGCACCCTGTGGGGCACCGGGAACAATCGCAACGGAGAACTGGGCGATGGGTCCACGGCCCTCCACCCCGTCCCGGTGCGAGTCATGAGCGGTATCGTGCAGATGAAATCGCAAGGCTCTTCCTCTCTCTTCCTGCGTGCCGATGGCACCTTGTGGGCTGCCGGCTCGGAGGCCTTCGGCCAGTACGGCGGCGGTCTGGGCAACAGCACCCACGCCACTCCCGTCCTGATCCAGGACGGAGTGCGGAGCTTCGCCGCCAGCGGCTCGTCGTTGTTCTGCATCAAGACCGATGGCACCCTGGTGGCCGCGGGTTATAACTGGCGCTACCAGCTCGGTGTCGGCCCCCAGCCCGGGTCCGTCGGTTTCCAGACCGTGATGACCGGAGTCAAAGAAGTTGCTGCCGCTTACAGTCACACCCTTTTCCTGAAGGAGGACGGCACCGTCCTGGCCGCCGGGGAAAACTCCTTCGGCCAGTTCGGCACTCCGGTGTCCTTCGATTCGGTCGCCACCCCCGTACCGGTCATGGCCGGCGTCGCGCGCGTTTTCTGCAACGACGGAGGCAGCTTTTTCCTGAAAAACGACGGCACTTTGATGGCCGCGGGATACGACGAATACGGCGCTTTGGGCACCGGGGGCTCCACCCAGGGAGCGCCTGCGGTGCCGGTCCTGAATGTCCCGCCCGGCTGCACCGTTTCCTCCGACTTTAATCAGACCCTGTTCCTGGCCCCCGACGGCAGCCTGTGGGCCACCGGCCACAACGAGAGCGGCCAGTTGGGCGACGGCACCACCACGGATCGCAAGGTGCCGGGCCTCATCATGCAGGACGTGCAGGCGGTCGATACCTCGGGCTCCAGCACCCTCATCCTCAAAAAGGACGGCACCGTACTGGCGACAGGTCTCCGTTCCAAAGGCCAGCTTGGCGACGGCACTATCGATGGTGCCAGCCTGACCCCCCAGGTGATCATGCAGGGGATCGCCTCCATTTCAGCAGGCAAGAACACCAGCAACTTCGTCACCGCCACGGGCGATGGCCTGCTGGCTGGCGCCACCCGCACCAACGCAATCTACGCCACGCCGCAAAAGGTCATCGGCGACGTCCGCCTCTCAGCCACCGGCGACCACTATTCCCTCTACCTGAAAAACGATGGCACGGTCTGGGGCTACGAGGCCCCCCTTTCGAACAGCAATGAGCTGGTTCAGCTCGGTGCCGGGGCGGTGCAGATTTCCGCAAGCGCCTACTACGGCGTCTACCTGGACGGCGACGGCACCGCCTGGGGCCTGGGAAACAACGGCGTCGGCCAGCTCGGCGACGGTTCCACCCACACCGCGAGCCTGCCGGTCAAAATCATGACGGGCCTGCGCAGCGCTACCGCCGCTCTCTCCACCACTTACCTGGTGAAAAAGGATGGCACCCTGTGGGGCTCCGGCGCCGGGCTGGCGGGGACCTTTGGCATTCCCAGTTCGACGCGGCCGGTCTCCCCCATCTTCCTGACCACCGGCGTGTCCTCCGTCGCCGGACTGGCCGGAACCTATGATAACGTCAGCCACGCCTTCTTCCTCATGGAGGACCACACGCTCCTGACCGTGGGCTCCAACCACTACGGCGAAGCCGGCAATGGCAGCAAAGGAGGGCAATACACCACTCCTCAGCCCGTCCCCATCTCCGATGTCCAGGCCGTGGCGGTGGGTACTGATTTCAGCCTCTTCCTGAAGACGGACGGCACCGTCTGGGCCAGCGGTAGCAACAGGGACGGCCAGTTCGGTGACGGCACCACCACCGACCGGATCATGCCCGTCCAGATCATGTCTGGAGTGAAAGCGATCGCCGCGGGCGCGAATCACAGCCTGTTCCTGAAGGAAGACGGCACCGCGCTAGCCACCGGAAACAATCAATATGGCCAGTTGGGCCGGTCGCCGATCCTGCCGACCCCCACGCCCGTTCTGCAGTTGAACACGCCCGCGCCGGTCTGGCAGCAGCAGGTCTTCGGCGCACAAGCGGCCGATCCCGAAGTCTCCGGCTGGGAGGCCGATCCCGATGGCGACGGTCTGTCGAACCTACTGGAGCGCGCCTTCCATCTCTCCCCGCTGACGGCCGATGCCGCGCCGATGCCCGCCACTTCCGGCGCCGGCGGACTGCCCCGCGTCACGGTCAGTATCAGCCCCACCCAGGGACCACTACTATCCCTGCAGTATGTCCGCAGAAAGGCCCAGTGGCAGGACAGTCCGCAGTATTTCCCGGAGGTCTCCTCCACCCTGGCGCCGGACGCCTGGACCGCCCTGACCGGTGCCACCACCGTGACCAGTCTGGATGGCGAGTGGGAGCGGGTCCTTATCACGGAGCCCGCTGTTTCCGGCCAAACCGCCCGCTTCGCCCGCGTCCGGGTGGTAGCCCCAGCCCCGCCCGCAGCGATCCCTGCCAACTAAGAACCTTCTCCTCCGCCATGTACTCTTCCTCCACCCTGCCTCTCGCCGCGCTCATCACCTTGGTGGCCGGGACCGCCGCCGCGGATCAGCCAGCCTTTTCCGTGGCCTGCGGCAGCAACAACGCCTTTTTCATTACCTCCTCCGGAGAGGTCTGGGCCACCGGCTACTACATCGGCCCGCTCATCGGCTTCTCGCCCGCCGCCGCCAATATCACCACCACGCCCGTCCGTGTCATGACTGGCGTCCGAAGCGTCGCGGTGGGATGGGACCACGTGCTCTACCTGAAAAAGGACGGCAGCGTCTGGGCCTCCGGGGACAATTCTTCCGGGCAATTGGGCGACGGCACGTTCATCGATCGCAACTCCCCCGTGCAGATCATGACCGGCGTGCGCGCGATCGCCGCCGGTGCCTACGACAGCTTCTTTCTGAAGACCGACGGCACCGTGCTGGCGGCAGGAGACGGCGAGTTCGGAGTGGTCCGGGATCCCAACAACCCGGCACCGGTGCCTATCATGGATGGCGTCGTGGCCGTTGCTCCAGGCAGCCAGCACACGATCTTTCTGAAGGCCAACGGCGAAGCTTGGGCCGTCGGAAACAACTTCTATGGCCAGCTCGGCGATCCAGCCAGCAAGGGCCAACTGGTCAAGACTCCCCTTCTGATCACCGACGAGGTCCAAGCGGTCTACGCCACCGAATACAACAGCTATTTCCTAAAAACCAATGGCTGGCTGTATGCCACCGGCCGGAACTCGAGCGGCCAGTTCGGCTCAATCTCCTCGCAGGATACCATCAGCCCCGTCCGCATCGCGACCGACGTCAGCCAGGCCGCCGCCAGCGACGATCATCTCCTCCTTCTAAAAACGGACGGCACGGCCTGGTCTGCCGGTTCAAATGGCTACGGCCAACTCGGCGACGGAACCCACTTGAATCGCTCGAGCTTTTCCAAAGTTCTCAGCGGCGTCCAGCAGGTGGCCGCGGCTTCCTACAGCAGCTTTTTCGTCAGAAATGATGGCACCGTAACCGCCGCCGGAAGTAACACCTTGGGACAGTTGGGCGATGGTCAGGGGACCAACTTCGGCGAACCTTACCAGGCTCTCATTTCCGGCGTCCGCAAGGTCGCCGCCGGAACCAACTACAGCCTGTTCCTGAAAACCGACGGCTCAGTTTCCGGCTCCGGCGACAATACCAGACAGGTGTTGGGCACGGGAACCTCCACGACCTTTAATCCGACGAATTATTTCACTCCTGTCCAGACCGTGGCCAGCGGCGTGAGCGATCTCGCCGCCGCCAATAGCCACAGCCTCTTTCTGAATACCGACGGCACCGTAATGGGCACCGGCTACAGCGACTACGCCTTGGGGCAGCAGGGAAATTATCTCTCGAAGCCCACTGCCATCCCTGGCTTCAGCCGTGTCGCCTCCATCGCCGCCGGAGCGAACACCAGCTTCTTCGTGCGCAAGGACGGCGCACTGTGGGCCGTAGGCCGCGCCCTTTTCGGCAATGGCAGCACGGTCTTCCAACAGCTCTATGGCGCGGGAGATCCGATTTTGACCGGAGTGAAGTCAGTGGCCACCGGAGGCCTCGCCCAGGGTTCCTCCGGCAGCTTCCAGATCTACCTGAAATCCGACGGCTCGGCCTGGGGCGCCGGCTCGACCAAGTATGGCCAGCTCGGCACGCTCGACGTCCTCGATGTGACCACCTCTACCCCGTTCATGAGCGGCGTGCAGGCCGTGGCGGGAGGCGGCAACCACAGTCTTTTTCTGAAAACCGACGGCACCCTGTGGGGCCTGGGCAAGGGGACCTCCGGCCAGCTCGGCGCGAACACCCATGCGGACTTCAATCCCACACCGGTCCAGATCGCCAGTGACGTCAGCAGCATCTCCGCCGCGGCGGATTCCACCTTCTTCGTGAAGATGGACGGCAGCGCCTGGGGCTGCGGGGGAAATGCCAGTCTGCAACTGGGGATCGGCAATGGAGCCGCTAGTTCTGTCACCACCCCCGTCCACATCATGGACGGCGTGCGGTCGATCTCCGCTGGCTACAACCAC
>JAQGPE010000489.1 GCA_028293225.1 Akkermansiaceae bacterium
CTGGTTGAGGAAGATCCGTTCCTGAGCGAGTCCGGGGCTCTCAGCGGATCAGGACCTCTTCGACTTTCAACGGATCACCGCGGCTGGAGCGGAGTTCGATGCGATCGAGTGGAAGCTTGTCCCGCGCATCGAGCGGGACGACGCAGCTTTCGCCGGCCTCGAACAGATGGTCGCGGCCCCACTGGGCCAGGGCAACGAGGACCGGCATCAGCGCGCGGCATTTATCGGTGGGCCGGTATTCCTGGTAGGCGCTGCCGTTGGCGGCGGGAACCATTTCCAGGATGCCCTGCTCGACGAGGGTCTTGAGGCGCAGGGAGACGATGTTCTTGGCGGCGCCCAGGTTGCGCTGGAAATCGCTGAAGCGGGTGACGCCGGCGAGGGCTTCCCGGATGATCAGCAGCGACCACCATTCCCCGATGACGTTGAGGGTCCGGGCCATGGCGCAGCGGGTGGTGAGGGATTTTTTCTTCTTCATGGCGAGAGACTTGCGTCAGGACGGAGACAATATCGCAAAAACTGGTTGAATAACAAGACCAGATGTTTCTTAGTGGTCTTGTTTTTAAACCACTACCGAAAAGAACCATTGTCATGAAACTCACCGGCAAGACGGCATTCATCACGGGCGGCAACAGCGGCATCGGGCTGGCGACGGCCCGGCTATTCATCGCGGAAGGCGCCAAGGTGGCGATCGCGGGGCGGAATCAGCAAACCCTCGACGCGGCGGCGGCCGAACTGGGGCCGAACCTGCTGGCGATCCGCGCCGACCTGAACGACGTGAAGCAGATCGAGGCGGCGGTGGAGCAGGCCGTGGCCGCGCTGGGCAAGCTCGACATCGTCTTTGCCAATGCCGGGATCAGCGGTGGCGAGCCGGTCGGCAGCACGACGCTGGCGTCCTTTCAAGAGATCATCGACACGAATCTGACCGGGGTCTTTTTCACCGTTCAGGCCGCGGCGGCGCATTTGAATGAGAAGGCCTCGATCATCCTGAACGGCTCGGTGCACGCGGTGATGGGCTGGCCCGGCCGGGTGGCCTATGCCGCGACCAAGGGGGCGGTGCGGTCGATGACCCGGGCGATGGCCGGTGAGTTCGCGCCGCGGGGGATCCGGGTCAACCAAGTGACGCCGGGGGCGACGAAGACGCCGATCTGGGACAGCCGGGCGGCGACGACAGAGCAGCGGGCAGCGCTGGAGGCGAAGATTTCACGAGGCATCCCGCTCGGCCGGCTGGGCGAGCCGGAGGAATTGGCGAAGGCGGTGCTGTTCCTGGCGTCGGACGACTCCTCCTACATCACGGCGGAGGAAATCGTGGTCGATGGCGGCGCGACCGGTTCGCCGATGGGTGCGCCGATTTACTGGAAGTAAGTGAGCGGGCTACTGGGAATGCCCGAGAAGTCGCAGCTCGGCCTCGAGCATTTCGACCAGCGGAGCGATCGTGGCCTGATCGAAGCGGAACCGGCAGCCGGCCGCGGCGAACAGCTCCGGCAACGGACGCGAGCCGCCGAGGGCCAGGGCCGCCTTGTAGTCGGACATCGCCCCGGCCTTGTCGCGCTTCGAGTTCGCCCAGACCTGCAGGGCACCGAGCTGGGCGATACCGTACTCCACGAAGTAAAAAGGCACCACGAAGAGATGAAGGACCCGGTGCCAGCTGGCGGCACGCTGCTCTTCCAGGCCGCTCCAATCCACGTCGCCGAAGCGGTCGAGCAGGCGGATCCACTCGGCGGAGCGCTCCGTGCGGCTGTGGCCCGGGTGGGTGTAGACCCAGTGCTGGAAGGCATCGACGACGGGCACCCAGGTCAGGATGCGGACGATCCCTTCGAGGTGCTTGCGGCGGGCCCGTCTGGCCTCGGCGGGTGAATAGAACTCCTCGATGAATTCGTTACCCAGTAACTCCATGCTCATCGAGGCGACCTCGCAGAATTCGATGGGAGCGCTGCGGTAGGCGTCGAGATCGCGTTCGCGCGCCGCCAGGGTATGGAACGCATGGCCTGCTTCATGGAGAATGGTTTCGACATCCCGCTGCTGTCCGACCGCATTCATGAAGATGAACGGCAGCCGGGCTTCACGCAGGGCCGTCTGGAAGCCGCCCGGCGCCTTGCCCTCGCGGTTCGCCAGATCCAGCAGGCGTTGATCCTGCATGAGCTGAAAGCCTGCGCCGAGACCTGAGTCGAGCTGGTCAAAGACCCGCTGCGAACCCGCCACCAGGCCAGCGACGTTCTTGAAAGGCCTCAGTGGCGGGCGGCCCAGCGGATCGACCGCGCCGTCCCAGGGACGCAATGGGAAAAGGCCGAGCTGTTCGCTGCGCCTTGCCTGCAGGTGCTTCAGCGCAGGCACAACGGTCCGTTCGATCGACGCGTGGAATTCCAGGCAATCCGCTGCGGAGTAGTCGAACCGGCCGAGCCGACGGAAGGCGTAGTCGCGATAGTCTTCGAAGCCTGCATTTCTTGCGATGCGGGTCCGCAGATCGAGCAGGCGCTCGAAGATTTCTTCAACCTTGTCCACATCCTGGAGGCGGCGGGCGGCGATCCGCTCCCAGGCCTCCTGGCGCAGCGCCCGGTCCGGCTCTTCCAGAAAGAGAGCCATGGCGTCCACTGTCTTCTCCTCGCCACGGAAGTGCACGGTCTGCGCTCAGCTGAGCTTCTGGTACTGCTGAGCGAGTAGCTGCTCCTCGACTTCCAGAGGAATGTTCTCCTCGCGAAATAGTTCCACCGAGTTTCGGACCCCGCGGATGAGGACGTCGTAGTCCGGCGAGGGCAAACCGGCGAGGTCGGGGCATGCGATGAAAAGCTTCTCCAACCGGAACTGGCGGGATTTCAGATGCGGGTCGATGTTGGCAACGAAATCCAGATAGCTCTTTTCCGCCGCGGGGTCGCCGGTGTTGCAACACATGGCGATGAAGCGCCGGCTGCTCTCCTCCTCCACCGCGGAGGTGAGTTCGTTCCACGCCAGCAACCAGGCTTCGAGATCGCCGACACTCACGACTACGGCGATCCCCGATTCAAGCTGGTCGAAGAGCGGCTCGATCTGCTGCCAGTTACCGGGATCGAGTGTGACCGGCACGAATTGCCGGGGCTTGAAAGGAGGCAATGGGTCGAAGGGGAGCAGACTCATCTTGGGAAAATCCGGTGGGGATGACCGATCCATAGCGTCCCGCAGCGGCAATTTTACCACGGAAAACGGATCGACCGGAAGCTTGGGCACTGGCCAGGACAGCGATTCGAAGGCGGCCCGGAAGTGAGCTATCGTCAGAGCGCGTAGGCATCGCGGTATCTTAAGACCGGGTCGCCGGGGGCGGAGGGATGGCAGAGGCGGGCGATCATTTCCTCCCAGGCGTCGTGGCCTTTCAGGAGCTCCACTTCGATGCGGAGGAAATAGACCGGGACGCCGGTTTCCTTGGTGCGCGGGAAGCGGACCGCGTCCTTTTCCGTGGTGACGACCAGTTCCATGTCGCGCTCCACGCAGCGGCTCATGAATTTCTCGATATCCTTCCGGGTGAAACGGTAGTGGTCGGAGAAGCGCTTGCGGATCTCCACCCGCGCGCCGAGTTTTTCCAGGCTGCCCTCGAAGCCCTCCGGCACGGCAATGCCGCTGATGGCGGCGACCCACTTGTCCTTCAGGAACTCCAGCGGCTGGCGTTCGCCGGTGAAGACCTCCTCCAGGTAGCAGGGGCCGTGGGTGCACTCGATGATCGGCGAGACGCGGTTGTGGCGGCGGAGCTTTTCGATCAGGGCATCGTTCGAAGTGCCGTCGCACTTGGTGATCAGAATGTAGCTGGCGCGGCAGAGATTGCGCGGCGGCTCGCGGAGGGTGCCGCGGGGCAGGATGGCGCCGGTGCCGAAGGGGGCGCTGCGGTCGACCAGGACGATGTCGATGCCGTGGGAAAGGGCGAGGTACTGCAGGCCGTCGTCGAGCAGCAGGGTATCGGCACCGAGCTGGCCGACGGCGAAGCGGCCGCCTTTCACGCGGTCCTTGTCAACCACGACGGCGACGCCGTCGAGATTGCGGGCGAGCATGAAGGGCTCGTCGCCGGCGAACTTCGAGTCGAGCAGGAGGGCGCGGCCGGTGGAGACCACCTTGGGCATCTTTTCCGCCGGGATGGGGGCGCCCTGCTTGTCCTTCCATTTCTGGGCGGTCTTCAGGCGGCGGCTTTTGTAACCGCGGCTCAGGATGGCGACCCGGCGGCCGCGGTCACGCAGGGTGCGGGAGAGGAGCTCGACCACCGGGGTCTTGCCGGTGCCGCCGACGGTGAGATTTCCGACACTGACGACCAGGGTGCCGAGATGGTGCTGCTGGCGCCAGCGCTTGCGGTAGATCATCAGCCGGGTCTGGACGGCGGCCCGGTAGACGCCGGAGAGCAGGCTCATGGCCATCCGCATCATGGAGGCGCGGAATCCCCGGGCGCGTCCGAAAATCACGTCGGCACCCCAACGCTCCAGTTCGGCCAGCGTTTCCTTCATCGGCGCGGGCAGAGGAACCCGCGAGAGGGATTTTTCCAAGCGTGAAACACCGGGGGAAAACCGGAGAGGAAGAGGTAACCGCGAATGGACGCGAATCGACGCGAATGGAAAACCAAGGAGAATGGATGTTTTGAGGACTCCTTCGGTCTGGCTCAACGGCCTTCCTTTCCCCATTCGCGTCGATTCGCGTCCATTCGCGGTTGAAATTCTTTGTGGCCGGGAGAGCTGCCGCTGCAGCGCTGGCCACTTGCCATTCCACCGGTCAGCCCCTTCACTGCGACCATGTCTCATGCACGCCCCGACGGCCGCCAGGTGGATCAGCTCCGTCCGATTTCATTCATTCCGCACGTGGCGCCCCACGCCGCAGGGTCGGTGCTGGTGTCCTTTGGCAACACGCGGGTGATCTGCTCGGCGACGATCGAGGAGGATGTGCCGCGCTGGATGAAGATGCAGCGGGTGGAAGGCGGCTGGCTGACCGCGGAGTACAGCATGCTCCCCTACTCCACCCTGGAGCGGAAGCACCGCGACATTTCCCGCGGCAAGCTGGACGGACGCTCGTCCGAGATCCAGCGGCTGATCGGCCGGGCGCTGCGCGCCGTAACCGACCTGACCAAGCTGGGCCAGCGTACCATCTGGATCGATTGCGACGTGCTGCAGGCCGACGGCGGCACGCGGACGGCTTCGATCACCGGCGGCTGCGTGGCGCTGGCGATCGCCCTCAACGGCCTGATGGCCAAGGGCAAGCTGAAGACCTTCCCCCTGAAGCAGCTGGTTTCCGCGGTCTCCGCCGGGGTTTACCAGGGTCAGCCGGTGCTGGACCTGAACTACCTGGAGGACAAGGACGCCTCGGTGGATTTCAACGTGGTGATGACCGAGTCCGGCCAGTTCGTGGAGGTCCAGGGCAGTGGCGAAGAGGCGGTTTTCACCGGTGACGAGATGAATGCGATGCTCGGCCTGGCGCAGGGCGGGCTGGCGGAAATCGTGGCGCTGCAGAAGCGGGCGATCCTGGCGGCGGACCGGCCGAGCACCAACGCTCTGGCGGATCTGGCGGCGGCCTTCGGGCGTTAGAAAAGTTAGCCTCCCAGAGCCTTTCTTTCTTCTTGCGGGCTGCAGGAGCCCCACTAGCTTGGACTGAACCCTAGGCACGGATTTCGTGTTTCGGGCCATATAAAACCGGGTCGTTTGACCCAACCATAGCAGACCGAAGTATATGAAAACCAAATATCAAGCACGCCCACAAGGCTTCACTCTGGTGGAGCTCCTCGTGGTTATCGTGATCATCGCGGCCCTCGCGGGCCTTTCGGCTCCCGTCATCCTGAAGCAGCGCAAGGCTGCGGACCGCACGGAAGCGATCAACAACATCAAGCAGATCGGCCTGGCCCTCCAGGAATTCGACTCGGAATACAACACGTTCCCTGACGCCAACACGGCCCAGAGCGTGAAGGACGCCACCGGCACCGACCTGAACTTCGCAGGCACCTTCTCCAACGACTACTTCCGCCAGCTCATCGCGACGGGTCTGAAGTCGGAGAAGCCATTCTACTGCAAGACGGCCTACACCAAGAAGCCTGACGACATCATGAACGGCACCAAGGCGCTGGATAAGGGTGAAGTCGGTTTCGGCTACATCATGGCCACCCAGACGGACGGCCAGAGCAGCTCCGGCACGCCTGCCCGCCCGGTGGTGATCACCCCGCTCTACCAGGCGCAG
>JAQGPE010000123.1 GCA_028293225.1 Akkermansiaceae bacterium
CGCGGGCGATCGAGCCGGAGCGGCGGAGCAGTTCCTCCGCTGGGATCACGCCGGTGGCAAAGTCCTCGCCGGGCTCACGCGCCGCCGGAAGAGCGAGCGCAATCTCTTCCTTTCCAAGCAACCGTTCATCATCGCCGCCTGAACTCGGCACACCTCCTGCGAAGGCAGGGCAATGACTATTTCCATGAGCTCCGACGACGTGCACAAGCTCGCCACGAGCGACACGCCATCCGCCGTTTCCGTCCCTCCCACTATGATGGGCCTCGTGACTTGGGCAGTCGGTCGCTTCGGCGGCGCCGCCCTCATTGCCATCGCAGCGGTGTATTTCCTCACGAAGGTCTACACGGACATGCGGGTGCAGGGGGAGCAACAGCTTGGCGACATGAAGGCGCAGAATGCGGCGATGCTGGAAGTGATCCGCAGCCAGACCTCCGCCAGCGAGCGCGTTGCTTCGGCCCTGCAGGAACTCGCGAAGCAGGTCGAGAAGTCGACAGCGAAGTGAAGCTTCTCGCCTATGCGGTCGGCAGTTTCAGCAGGCGGGCAATGAAATCCCCGCGGGACTCCTCACCCCTTGCCTTGTCCAGGGCCGCCCACGATACCGCCGGCATTCCGATGCTCCCCGCGATCTTGGGGTTCTCCTTCTTGGCGGAGGTCGATCCGGGCGGCCTTCCGGGCTTCCGTGGCATCTGCTGCGGCGTCGGCGGCTCGCTGGAGCCATTCGATAAGCGGGAGGCCTTCTTCCCGACAGGCTCGGACGTAGCGGCCTTTCTGGCTCTTGGGGAGACGCCAGACGATGTTGGTGGTTTCTTGGTCATCGGTCATGAGAGGATGCCCCGGCCTTGCGGCCGGGGCGGGGATGATGGCTCAGGCATACCAGCTCGACCAGACCGCTTTCCCGGTCCATTTGGAAGCGCACCCGTGCTTCATCGGGATCGAACCATCGGGGCTGAGGTTCTTGCGAATCTCTTCGCCGCTGAATTCATTCCGCCGGGGCTGAGTCGGACCGCTCATGAAGCACTCTTCCGCGGTGCTCTGGCTGACTTTCCGGAAGCCGACTGATTTCTTTCCGACGTGGGTGATTTGGTAATAGTCGACGTTCGTCTGATCGTAGCCCCAGGAATTGTAGAACACGTCAGCCACGGTCCAATGATCGGCGGCCTTGAGAGCGGCGCGCTTCGCCTGTTTCTCGCGCTTGCAGGCGGCCGAGTATTCCTCGCGCTTCGCAACGGCGGCGATCCACTCGGCCACATATTTCTCAGCTCTGGCGCGAAGGCCGAGGTTGTAGTGCCACGCGGGGCGAGCTGCTTTGCCGCGGTAGGCCTTCACCTCCAACTTCCCGGATTTGTAGGGGCGCCACAGGATGACGACGGGGAGGTGCTTGTAACGGGCGATCCGGAAACCTTGGGCACGGTCGAGGGCAATCGCTTCTTCTTGGCTGAACTTGTTCATTTTCTTTTGGTGTGAGGTTCCGGGTTCCTCCCGGTCGGGCCGCCGTTGCTGGCGACACGCAATTCATGCCACGTAATTAAATCTTAACAAGAAAAAATCGGATTTTCGCATTCTGCCGCAGAGAGAAGGGTTCGCACTATCCAGGGCGAAGCGAAGGGGGCTTGACGAGGTTACGGAATAGTGTTCATTTGAACGCGTATGAAATATGGTGAAGGTCCGCCAGATGGATTCTCCCGCGCGCAGTGGCGGAGCGCGCTACATCTCCAGCAGGTTCCCGAAGAGCGCCTCACACGGGCTCAGAAGGAACTCGTAAATCGTCCGCGCCTTTGGAACGGCAGAGACCCCCACGGTGACCTGTGGACGGCACGCCAGCGCCGCGAATGGGACGCAGCCATCTACGCGGCTCTCGATGCCGAGATCCCGGAACTCACCCTGAAAGCTGCGTGACCGTGAGCTTCCCGAAAATCCCGGAAGACTGGACCCCGGAAGGTTGGCGGCGGCGCGAGCTTGCCAACTCGACCCCGATTGAGGAGCGGACCGATGAGCAATGGGAACTCCTGGACCGGACGGCGGTGTGGAGTGACGCGGCGCCTGATCCCGAAGGCGACGATTCAACGCTTTACTCGTGGGGAGCGGGCGACGCCATCGACCCCGCGTGAGCCATGGCCCACAATCCATCCAGACGGGAGCGGGAAATCCGCGAGCGGCATGAGAGGGAGGCGCATCTCCGCGACGTCAACCACCAGCAGCGCAGCAAGCGGGCATGGGAGATCGCCGAAAAGCGCGGCACATCGTGGCGTGATTTCCTAAAGACCCCTCTGCCACACGAGACCGGAGACACGCAGACCCTCTACCCCTGGACTCCGGGCACGGCGGCAAAGCGGGAAGACCAGGACCGCGAGCGATTCCCTTTCGGCCGCGTGGCACCCCCGCGCGGTGGAGGACGTCCGCCTGGTCGAACCGCAGAGCCGCCACCGGAAGACCTCTTCGGGCCTTTCCGGAATCAGGACTGAGGTTTCATTCCGTCGCGGTTGGACCCCAAAAGCCCGCGCCGCTGCATCTCAGCCTGAATCCATTCGTGATGCCTCGTGAAGGTATTGGACGACGCCATAACCCACGCTCGGGTGAGCTGGTCATCCGACATCGACCGGTAGACCTCCGCTTGGTTGGATGAGGTGACACATGATCCAAGCCCGAAGGTGAGAGTGAGGAGAGCTATTTTGAGCAGGCTCATGCCAGCGATCTACAGGCTTTTAGGAACCGCGAAAAGCACCCTCGGCAAATCGTAGCAAAATTGAATACGGCCCGCGAACGAGACCTCTCCGGCACCAAAGAACAAGGCCCCGGAACTCTCCGGGGCCTTTGCCTTTAACAACATACGCACGAATGGACTCGAACCATCACGAGTGTTACCTCACTAGAACCTGAATCTAGCGCGTCTACCAATTCCGCCACGTGCGCTTTATGTTTTGTCCCGCCGGATCGGCGGGCCGCGAAAACACCACGTCACCCTGGTTTTGGCAATAAAGATTCGAAGAATTTCCGCAGTTTTTTCGCAGGTGGTCCTTCAGCCATTTTCAGGGGTGGCAACCCATCGATTGATCCCTCTTCATTTGGAGCGATTTCCATCGTCCGAATCTGGCAAAATCGCTGGCAGGGTTTTCCTCACGTGGCGAGGCAGCGACGTCGCGATTCCTTGCTTGGGCTGCGAACCATCTCAAGATCCGGGAGGGAGCAATTTCGCCTCATTGCGCAGCGGAAACATCAAATTCATTCCCCGCGACAGCGCTTTCACCGTTGCCAAGCCCCGCCCGGTCAACTCAACCTTGCGTCATGCGGACTCCCGCTCCTCTTATACTAACCGTCGTGCTCGCCGGATCGGCAGCGTATCTCGCCGCCAATCCTCCCGCCGCCCAGGCCCCGGAAGCTCCGCCCAAGGACTCCGCGCCTGCCGCCGCACCGGAAAAGGCCGAAGCTCCTCCCGTTGCCCCGGCGCCTGCTCCTGCCGCGCCGGCCGAACCGGCGAAAGCCGAGACCGTCAAGGCCGACAGCGCCGCGCCGGTCTGGCCGCAGGATGCCAGCGACATCCCGGCCGATCCGAGGGCGACCTTCGGCAAGCTGCCGAACGGGCTCCGCTACATCATCCTGCCGAACAAGGAGCCGCAGCACCGCGTTTCCCTGCGCATCCACATCGCTTCCGGCGCTCTGGAAGAAGCCGATGACCAGCAGGGCCTGGCCCATTTCCTGGAGCACATGGTCTTCAATGGCTCGAAGCATTTCAAAGCCGATGAGCTGATTCCGAAAATGCAGCGCCTCGGCATCGGCTTCGGCGCTCACGTCAATGCCTACACCTCCTTTGACGAGACGGTCTACATGCTCGATCTGCCGGATCTGAGCGACGCGACCGTCGATCTTGGCTTCAATGTCCTGCGCGACTTCGGCGACGGCGCCAACCTCGCCCAGTCGGAGATCGACAAGGAGCGCGGCGTGATCCTCTCGGAAAAAACCAGCCGTGACTCGGTTTCCTTCCGCCTGATGGAGCAGCAGTTCAATGAGCTGCTCTCCGGCTCGCTGATCGCGAAACGCTTCCCGATCGGCCAGGAGGAAGTGATCAAGAACGCCCAGCGCGACCGCTTCGTCGATTTCTACACCCGCTACTACACGCCGGAGCGCATGACCTTCGTGGTCGTCGGCGACATCGATCCGAAGGCCATGGAAGCCCGGATCAAGGACACCTTCAGCTCGATGGTGAACCCGGAGAACCCCGGCAAGAACCCGGACCTCGGCAAGATCGTTTCGCCGAAAGGC
>JAQGPE010000532.1 GCA_028293225.1 Akkermansiaceae bacterium
CACCGCTCCGTCGGAAATCTGCGGCTGATCCTGGACGATCTTCGCGCCCTGGTTCGCCGTCACTGCCACGCCGCTGCTGCTGTCATTCGGCTGCCACGCGCCACCGAAAGCCGGCCATCCCGTGATCGAAGCTGGGACCGCCTGGAAATTCGCCGTCACGTCCTGTCCGCCCGCCACGGATTTGAAATTCCGGAACTCCGCCGCCGAATTCCACGTCCGCAATCCCATGCTGCCCGCAGGCAAAGGATTCGCATCCACGTAGTCGATCACCGCGGTCGTGCCGCCATTCAGATAGACCTGCACCCGCCCCCCGGTCAGCACCACCCGCAGATGCTGCCACTGCGAAACATCCACCGCCACGGCCGCCGATTTCAGCAGCGCGAAGTTCTGCTGATGCCGCCCCAGCACAATGCCTGATCCATCCGCCGCCAGACTGATTTCGTAGCCATTGAAGGCGTCCGCTCCCACGCCCGCGTTCTGCACCCGCACGATCGCTCCCGCATTGTTGGAGGCCGGCCCTGGCGAAGTGAACCGCAGGTCGAACTCCACCTCGCCATCGGCGAACTGCGGCTGATCCCTCACCAGCTTCGCTCCCGCCACCGGATTGACCGCGACCGAGACCCCCGCCGGCCGCCAGATCCCATCATAGGCGCTCCAGCCGAAGATCGCCACCGCCTTCGCCGGTTCCTCAAAGCTCTCCCCGTACAGCCGTTGGTCATAGAGGCCGCCGTAGATCTCGTGGTTCACGTCCTCGATGCACGCCCCGTAAAGCAGCGGACTGCAGGCGTTCTTGAAGTTCGCGGCATCGACGCTGATTTCCGCGGCGAAGGAATGGGCCACCCCGAGAAGGGCGGCGGAAGTAATGAAGGAGTAGTATTTCACAAATAGGAAAAGAAAGATTTCTCAAAACTCAGCGGAGCGATGCTCCGTCACGCAGCCGCCATTCCAGGATTCCGCCGGACCAGTTCGGCTGGAGTTGCACGGCGATGCGCAGCGCCGTGGTGGTCACCGGCCGGAAGCTCACCGCATTGGAAGTATCCAGCTCGGTGCCGAAGCCGGACGCGTCCTCGACGGTCTTCCATTCCTCGCCATCGCGGTACTGCACCGTCCATTTCTCCGGCACGCGGCAGTCACGCCCGACCCGCCGCTCATCCCACCAATAGACCTCCACCCCCTGGATCGTCTGCGGCGTGGAAAAGGTCAGTTGCGCCCACTCCGGCGTCCCGCGGTGATCCCACCAGGTCATCCGCGGGATCGACTCGTCATCGGAACTCTTCGGTGCCAGCCCGTCATTCAGCGCCCTCACGGTATCGTTACCATTGCAGTGCGATGCCGTCGGCTCCCCCTCCCCCGCCACGGTGACCGGCCGGACCTGCGAGGCATCATCGGCGATCCACACTGCCATGTCCGTCGGCGCGCGGTTGGAGTTGGCAAAAAACGGGATCGCCGTGAACTCCGCCGGCTCGTTGCGGACTTCGCCCGCCTGCTCCCGCAGCCGCACCGCGGCTCCCTTCAACGTCGTCACCCCTCCCAACAGTCCCGCCTGAAACCCGGCGTGGATCTCCCCGCCCGGCGGGATCTGCAGGCTCGCCAGCCGCCCCTCATTGTCCACTCCCTCCAGGCAGTAGACCACCGGCCCGCGCATCAGCGCCACCCGCCCCGCATTGGCCTTCACCCGCTCATCCGCCTTGACCCGCTCAACGGGCATCGGCAACCGCAGGGTCACCACGTCCCCGGCCTTCCAGGTCCGCTCCAGCCGCAGGTAGTGATTGAAAGTCTCCGCCTTCACCGGCTCGCCATTCACTGCGACCTCCGCTCCTTTCGCCCAGCCGGGCACCCGCAGGTTCACCGGGAAAGCCGCCGGGCTCTTCGGCGTGACCGCCAGCTCCACGGTCCCCTCCCACGGATACCGGGTCGTCTGCTTCAGCCCGACCTCCCCGCTCTTGAGTCCGATGCGTGCCGTACTTCCCGCATAGAGATTCACATAGATCCCGGCGCCATCCGTCGCATACAGATAGCCAGGCAGCGCGCCTTGTAGCTTCAGAAACATTGGCGGACAGCACGGCGTGATGTTCACCGCCCCGCTCTTCCACCCCCAGCGCCGGTGATCCGGACCGGCGGCCAGCAGGTTGGTGTAAAAGTAGGTATCCCCCTGCAGCGACACCCCGCTCAACGCGCCATTGTAGAGCTCCCGCTCCAGCACATCGATGTACTTGGCATCTCCCGTCAGCAGATTCATCCTGCCGCTGAAGAACCCGGCCCCCACTGACGCACAGGTTTCATTGTAGCCCTCGTTCGGCAGCTCATAATCGGGTCCGAAGCCCTCGATCGAGGGAACCGAGCCCATCCCGCCGGTCACATACATCTTGGCTTGCGCCATGTTCGCCCACCAGCGCGCCACCGTTTCCCGGTAATCATCGCGGTGATTGACCTCCGCCGCCGCCGCGATTCCCGCCCCCAGCAACAGAGAACGGACGGCATGCCCCTCCATGGTCGGCTGCTTGAAAACGGACACGTCGTCCTGATTATACGCCCCCCGGCTG
>JAQGPE010000565.1 GCA_028293225.1 Akkermansiaceae bacterium
GGGAGGCGAGCCACGACTGGATCGTCTACCTGAATGCCGATGCGACACCGGTGGGTCGTGACTGGTTGACACAGTTGCTGAAGCCTTGCCTGACGGTGCCGAATTTCGGCGCCGGATTTTCGCGACAGATCCCCCGCTCCAATTGCGATGCGGTCTTTGCCCACGACTACGACCGCTGCTTCGGGCCGAAGCGCGAATCAGCGAAGTGGGATCACTTCTTCAGCATGGTCAGCAGTGTCACGCACCGCTCGGTGCTGGAGGCCGAGCCGTTCCGCGAGGACCTCCAATATGCCGAGGATGACGAGTGGACCCGGCGCCTGCGCGAGAAGGGCTACGACATCGTCTTCGCCGAAAAGTCGGTGGCGATGCACTCGCACAACTACACGCTGCAGCAGTGCTTCAAGAGAGCCTTCGGCGATTCGAAGGCGCTGGCCGCGACCTCGGAGCTCACTCCGTCGCGCTTCGGGCTGCTGAATTTCGTGGCACTCGGCTGGGCGCACGACGCGGCGAAGGACGCGTGGTGGTGCCTGAAGAACAAACGCTTCTTCGGCATCCCGCATGCTGCGGCGGTGCGGCTCTATCAGCGGATGGGCCGCCGCAAGGGCTACCTGGCCGGCTGGCAGCACTACGGTCGCTAACCTTGTTTTTATCGGACTTTGAAAATTCTGGTCATCTCCAATCTCTACCCGCCGCATGAAATCGGCGGGTATGAGATCCGCTGCCGCGACATCATGGAAGGGCTGCGTGCCCGTGGGCACGAGGTGCGGATCCTGACCTCCGATCACCAAGTGCCCGGACGGGTCGCCGAGGGGCAGGAGCATGTGACGCGACGGCTCAAGGTTCACGGCATGTATGGCCATTCGTGGCTGCCGATCCAGAAGCTCTACTCGCAGGAAAAGTACAACCATCAGGTGCTGCAGGACGAGATCGACGCCTTCAAGCCCGACCTGATCCACGTCTGGAACATGGGCGGCATTTCCAAGAGCCTGCTGCATCGGCTGGAAGCCGGGAGCATCCCGGTGGTCTACGATATTTCCGACCACTGGATCGCGCGCAGCCTGCGGGCCGATGTGTGGCTGGGCTTCTGGAACGAGCCGGAACACGCCGTGGGAAATCTGGCGGTGAAGCTTTTCACCGCATCCGGCATCCGCTCGGCGCTCGACCGGCATGCCGACACCACTTCGCCGAAGAAGCTCAAACTCCAGAACATCTATTTCTGCAGCGCCTTCTTGCGCGATCAAACGGCGTCGAAGGGCTGGCCGGTAGCGCACGCGAAGGTGATTCACTGCGGGATCGATGCGACGGCCTTCACCGTGAAGACTTCGCACGAGAGTTTTTCGAAGCTGCTGTGGGTTGGCCGGATGAACGACGACAAGGATCCGTTCACTGCGATCCGGGCGCTGAAGGCGGCGCGCGACCGGGGGCTGGACTTGACGCTGGATCTCTATGGCGGTGGAGCGCCGGAGGACTTTGCGCGGGTCGATGCGGAAATCGCCGCGCTGGGACTGGAAGGTCTGGTGCAACGCCGGACCGTGCCCGCCGCGGCGATGCGCGACCTGTATGCGAAATATGACGCGCTCCTTTTCACCTCGAACTGGGGCGAGCCTTTTGCTCTCACCCCTCTGGAAGCAGGCGCCAGCGGCCTGCCGGTGATCAGCTCGCTGGATGGCGGTCAGGCGGAACTGGTCCGCGACGGCGAAAACATGCTGGCCGCGAAAGCTGGCGATCCCGCCAGCTATGCCGATGCGCTGGAGCGGCTGGCGAAGGACCAGGCTCTGCGCGAAGGCATGGCGGCAACCGCACTGGTCGAAACGCAGCGCCGCTTCGACCTCCCCGTGATCATCGGGGAGATCGAGGACTTTCTGACAAAGTGCCTCAAGGCCGGTTGAACGGCTCAGCTGTGGCGACGCTTGCGCAGCAGGGCGGCGGCGCCGAAGCAGCCGAGGAGAGCGACCGCTCCCGGCTCAGGCACGGCTCCGGTGGTGTAGGACAGCGAAACGCCGCCGCCATTGCTGGAGAAGCCGAAGATGGCCTCATCGTGATTGGCCGGAACCAAGGAGGTCGCGGCGCCGCCTATCACAAAGGTTCCGCCGCCCGCAGCCGTCATGTCGGTCAACGCCTGGGCGCTGAGGGTCAACTGGATGGTGGTGCCCTGGCCGGAGGGCTGCACCACGGTCTGTCCATAGACCGTGCCGGTGCCCAGATCCGAAAACACGCCGGCCTGGGTGCCGCGCAGGCCGAGGACGCCTGCCGAGGTGGTCACACTGTAGAGGGTGAAGGTCTCCGTGGGCTGAGTGCTCTGGTAGCCGCCCGAAGGCAGATCGATCAGGAGGGTCGCGGCGGTGAATCCTTCACCGGGAGCAACCGCCGGAAGCGTGAAAACGAACCAGCTGCGCTGTTCGACGTCGTCGTATTTGCCGACCGCGTAGTTGGGATTGGCCACCCAGGATAAATCCGTGGCGTCGTACCAGCCTTGGTCGCTGGCCGCGATGACCGCCGTCGCAGCGCTGGAACTGGAAATCGAGGCGACAAGCAGAGAGGAGATAAAAAGAGATCTGACAACAAGGGGCTTCATAAGTAGTCTTGGGCTTTTCGCATGTTAGAAATAACTCATGCACCTACAATGGAAAACCCCCGCTTATTTCAATCGCCTCTCCGGAGACGAGTTATTTAAAACAGCTCACAGGTAGTAGATCCCGTGTTCCGCGCTGATTTCGAGGATCCGGCCCATATCCGGTCCGCCCTCGTTTTGGAATTCCTGCGAGCAGCGCTCGAAGAAAGTCTCAAAGCCTGAGGGCGCGGTGTGAATGACCTGCTTCAGCGGGGTGTCGCCGGCGTTGCGGAAGGTGTGGATGGTGCCGCGCGGCATGAAGACGGCCGAGCCGATGGGGACTTCGGTCCAAGCGCCATCCTGGAAGAATTCGGCGCGGCCTTCCAAAACCAGGAACCATTCGTCCTCGCCGTCGTGCCAGTGCGGAGGCGGGCCGCCGCCGGGGGCCGTCACGTTCACGAACATGCTGTAGGCTCCGCCGGTTTGTTCGCCGGTGAGCATGAAGGTCGCTGAGTCGCCGAAGGCCCGGATGGTGCGGGCATTGGCGGGAGGAACGAAGGCGGGAGGGAATGCTGGTGCGTCCATGCGCGTCGATACCGAGCAGCTTCCGGCGCCCGTTTCAAGACCTCCCTGAATCCTCTCAAAGAGCGGCGCGGCTGCGGGCAACCAGTGGGTTGTCCCTGTCGGCGCTGCTCTTCAGCCAATAGACGCTGGCCGCCAGGAAGCGGTTGCGCACGGCGGGCGACAGGTGCTGGTAGTCCTCGATCACCGCGGTGCTGAACTTGTAGTCATGGGCATCGGTGCCTTTCATGTAGATCAGGCGCTGGGCGGTATCCATGAAAGCTTTCGGATCACCGCCAGTCTGGAGATAGGAGAAGGTCTTGCGCGCGGCGGCCATCTTGTCGTCGTTGGCGCCGGAGAAGATATCGGCGACCGCCGCGGCATCGGTGCCGCCGGGGGCCAGCGGTTCGAAGCGATCGATCTCGAAGCCGTCCTTCACCTCCGCATCGTTACGGAAGAGCGGGAGGAAGGAGGCGTTCTGCAGCAGCAGGAAGCGGCGGGTCTCGTCGTT
>JAQGPE010000586.1 GCA_028293225.1 Akkermansiaceae bacterium
GGCATGGGTGGGGCACCCCCGCCGTGGCTGTGAGCAGGCATGTCCGGCACCGTGAGCGTGTGGTTTTCTTCCCCCAAAACCTGCCCGAGAGTGCGCGGCGTGAGGCTGGCGCCTGCCCCGGGGTGCATCGGTACGCGGCCCTGGAGATCGGGCAACGCGAAGTTCACGGTGCCATTGCCGCCGTAGGTGGTGCCGAGGATGGAGAAGAGCGCCTGGTTCTGGTTGATCGGAAGCGTCTGGCCGTTGCACAGGGCCCAGCCGCGCGGCGCGAAATTGAAACCAAAGATGGCGATTTGAGCGATAAAGGGGGTGGCCATAGGATGGGGAACAAGGAGAGGAAGCGTCCGTGGTCAGGAACCAATTTCGCGGTTGATGGATGCTTCATACCAATTCAGGCCGTGATCGGGCGACCTCACCGGAGTGATGAACAGCTCGAAGTCTCCGAGCGTTTCGTGTCTGAACGCGTGAATCCCCTGCTGCAGGGGCTTCTCCGGTCCGGCAGTGAAAATGAGCGAGAACTTCTCGCACTCGATCGGCCGGTATCCGCCAACCGCATTGGCTTCCGCCAACCGCACTGTCACCCATTCGTTGCCGCGCAACAGGTGAAATTCGCTGCCCAAAAAGGGCGCGAAGGTATCCAAGCGGAGAAACCGGGCGGGTTCCCCGGGTTTAGGAACTTCCAAAATCACGGGTCCTGCCTAACATTCGGGTGGATAGATGGCAATGTAATAGACGCTTCGAATCCAGCAATTTATGGGTAGGATGTATTGCGTCAGCCGATACCATGTCCGTCGAACTACCCGTATCCCACCGGCTCCGTGCCGCTACCTGCGATGACCTGGAGTTCCAATCCCGCGTGTATGCCAGCACGCGGCAGGAGGAACTCGCCGCCGCCGGTTTTCCGGAGGCCATGAAGGAGTCGTTTCTCGCCATGCAGTTCGAGGCGCAGACCTCGCACTACTCGCGGTGCTATCCGTCCGCCGAGTGGTCGATCATCGAGTGTGAAGGCGAGGGCGTGGGGCGGCTCATTCTCGATCGCGCGCTGGATCATCTCCACATCATGGACATCACGCTGCTGCCCGGGTTTCGCGGCCGGGGCATCGGTACGGCGCTGCTGCTACAGGTGCTTGCGGAAGCCACGGCGAAACAGCTGCCCGTGCGCCTGTTCGCCTTCACCGGAGAACGCGCGATGGGTCTTTACCGCCGCCTGGGCTTTGAAATCATCAAGGCCGATGGTGTCCATACGGAACTGGTCTGGCGGGTAGCCACGTGACTGATTCCGAGCTCCTTTACAAATCTGGCAGGACTCGTATTTCTTCAACACGACATGGTCGCAAGCTATCCTATCCCGCCCAAGGCGGCACGTCTTCCACTGCGCTTCGATCCGGCGGCCTTGCAAGCGGACCTGGCGACGCTTGGCACGGGGGAATGGCTGGCGCACTTCAACACCGGATTTTTCAGCGGCGATTGGAGCGGAGCGGCATTGCGCGCGGTCGCGGGATCGGGCAACGCGATGTATGCGGACACACACCAGGGAGAGTTCGCCGATACGGCGTTGCTCCAGCAATGCAAGCACCTGCGCGAGGTGGTGGAGAGTTTCCAGTGTCCCTTGCGCTCCGTCCGCCTGCTGCGTCTAACAGCAGGCTCGAACATCCGCGAGCACCGCGATTACGATCTGGGTTATGACGCGGGCGAGGTGCGTGTCCATGTCCCCGTGATCACCAATCCGGGCGTGGAATTTATCCTCGATGGAAAGCGTATCACCATGAACGAGGGGGAATGCTGGTATCTCGATCTGAATCTGCCGCACCGCGTGCGAAACCGGGGCGAATCCGACCGGGTCCACCTGGTCATCGACTGCCAGCTCAATGATTGGCTGCGCGGGATGATCGCGCGGGCCACGCCCGACGATGGCTGCGAATGCGATTTCGAACCCTTCCGCCGCCTGGTTCTATCCGAGCCCGCGATCCAGGAAGAACTCGTCGCGATCACCGACCGCCGGACTTTCCTCAACCATACCGTGGAACTGGGCAGGAAACACGGTTTCGACTTTCTGGAGGACGACGTCGATGCGGCGCTCCAGGCGGCCCGCCGCAACTGGATGGAAAGGTGGATCGCATGAGCCTGCCGGATCTCAAGGGCTGGCTGCCGGTCAGCATCACGCGCCACACCAGCGAGCCGGTGGTCGACTGGTGCCGGATGGGAACCCGGTGTTTCACCGAGTCCTTCTTCGACCATACCGTGCAGGCCGCGATGCAGGAGCCGTTCAGCCTGCTTTTCCGCCACCAACTGCCACTGGATTCATTGATCGAGTGGCAGAAACGCAGTCCGGGACTGGCCCCCGGCGGCTTCATCTTCCATATGTCCCGCTGCGGTTCGACATTGGTGTCGCAGATGCTTGCTGCACTACCCGGGCACATCGTGCTCTCCGAACCGCCGCCGCTGGACGCGCTGCTGCGCACTGACCGGCGTGGAGCGAACGACGAGCAGCGCATTGCCTGGTTGCGCGCGTGGGTCGGCATCATGGGCCAGCCGCGGAATGGCGAGCGCGGCCTGTTTGTGAAGCTCGACGCGTGGCATGTTTTCGATCTGCCGCTGTTGCGCCGCGCCTTTCCCGACACGCCGTGGATTTTCCTCTATCGCAATCCCGTGGAGGTGATGGTCTCCGCGATCGGCAACCCGGGCATGCATCTCGTTCCGGGCATGATCGACGCGACCGTGCCGGGGATCGATCCGGACGAGGCGAGGCGAATGCCGCAGGTCGAATATATCGCCCGCGTGCTTGCCGCGGTGATGCTTGCCGGTCTGGAATATGTGGGCTCGCTGGGTGGCAAAGCCATCAATTACGACAGTTTGCCGGAAGGGGTTTTCTCCTCCATTGCTCCCCACTTCGGTTTGTCCCTATCCCCGGCACAGATGGAGGCAATGAAAGCTGTCACCGCCTTTCATGCGAAGACCCCGTGCTTCAACTTCGAACCTGATTCCGAAAGCAAACGTAATGCGGCTGGCGATGACGTGGTCGCCTTGTGCGCGACCTTACTGGACCCGCTTTATGAGAAATTATGCAGGTTGTCGGAATAAACTGCCCATTTCAGAAGAGCTTACTGCAAAGGCGCAAAAGAGAAGATCATAAGATGTGCCGAGTGGGCAGTGAAGAGAAGAACTCGGGTTCCAAACGCTTCAGGTGTGCTGGGCGTCGTGACGCTTGGCATCCGTGGCGGCGGCCTAAATGTCCTTTCGGTTCCAGGTGCTTTTTTTGAATTTCTTCTGTCATGACCACGAGATGGGAGACACTTGACAATCAGTATCCATCATTGCTGCGAGTCCCGTCCGCGCTAAAAACCAAGGTCCGGATCAAGAAAATAGATTCCGGTCGAGAGAGCGGTATTGGAACGCTTCGAGTAGGTCCTGCGCACGGTTGTCCCCTGCCCCACTGAGGTCGACAAGGGTGCGGGCTACTTCCAGAATAAGATCATGAGCCCGGGCCGAGAAGTCGAGGTGCTCCATGGCACGAGAGAGATAGCTCGAACTCTCCGCATCGAGCTTGCAGTGTTCGCTCACTTGCCGGGATCCCATCGCCGCATTGGGTCTTGGTCGGCTTCTTGCGAAAGCGGGCCAATTGAATTTCACGAGCCGCTTTGACCCGATCGCGAATCGTGGCGGAAGAGTCCCCGGAGGCGGCGGTTGAAGGCAACTCGCGGAAATCCACCAGCGGGACATCGACATGAAGATCGATGCGGCTGAGAAGTGGTCCGCCGATATTCTGACGATAGTTTCCAATCTCGCGGACCGAATAGCAGTAGGTCCGTTTACTATCGCCGCAGTAGCTGCAACGGCACAGCTCTGAATTCATGATATCGTCACCATACGGCCCTGAGGCTTTGTAAATTGCTGATCTGCCCAGTTTGCACCCGTAGCTGCCCGGTTCCGTGCCGAAGAGACCAAGTCTAGCCGATTAATCAGTTCCCTGTCTCCCACCTTTCGTGATTTAAATCAAGCAGCACGGATCCAATCCTATTCCGTCACTAACACGCTTTCAGGATAGATGGTCCTTCCGCCAACCAACTCCAAGGAACTGAAAGTAACCTGAATCTTCTCAGGTTTTGCACTTGTCGGGACGAGGGTCGACCACTCCCGTCTCTGCTGACTCTTTAGGACCACTCCATCGTCGAGCGAAAGCCAAAAAGCCTTCTGGCCTAAGA
>JAQGPE010000594.1 GCA_028293225.1 Akkermansiaceae bacterium
CTGCGCTTCTGCTTCACGCAGGAAGACTCCGGCCGCCACAAGCTTTCCCTGAACATCATCAACGAAGACGGCGACACCCTCGACCCGCAGAACATGCCGATCGAGCCTGAGTTCGAAGTCGGTCTGCCTCCAAACGTGCCGTTCCTGACCCGCAACGTGATCATGAACCTGCAGGGCCTCCAGTTCCCTGCCGCCGGCATCTACTCCGTCGACATCGGTTGCGATGGCGAACTGCTCATGCGCCTCCCGCTGCGCATCGTGCAGGTCCAGCAGCCTCAGGAGCAGCTTGCCTGATCCAGCAACCACTTCCGTGTCTTCGATCCGCTTCAAATGTGCTCTCGTAACCGGCGCTTCCGCCGGTCTCGGGGCCGAGTTCGCCCGTCAGCTCGCACCCCGGTGCGAGACCCTGGCCCTGGTCGCACGCCGTGCCGACCGGTTGGCCGATCTGGCGGACCGGCTGCAGACGAGAAATCCCGGCCTGCGGGTTTTCGCCATTGAAGCGGATCTTTCCGACCCTGAAGCCCGGCTTCAGGCCGTCGCTCATCTTCAGGAACACGGCTTGGTTCCCGATCTCCTGATCAACAACGCCGGGCTCGGCGACTACGGCGAATTCGCCTCGTCCGAGTGGGAAAGGATCGAGTCGATGCTTCGCGTGAACATCGAGGCGCTGACCCACCTTGCCCACGCCGTGGTGCCATCCATGGTCGCAGCCGGTCGCGGTTCCATTCTGAATGTCAGCTCGCTCGCCAGTGTGCTGCCGATCCCGGATTTCGCCGTCTACGCCGCCACCAAGGCCTATGTCAGCAGCTTCTCCGAAGCGCTGCGCCTGGAAGTGCGCGAGCACGGCATCCACGTCACCGCCCTCTGCCCCGGCCCGGTCCGCACCGAGTTCGGTGAAGTCGCCCGCCGCAAGAACGGCGGCAAGGATTTTCCCGCCCGCGGTCTCCTCTACGTGCCTGCGGAACAAGTCGTCGCCGAAGCGCTCGAAGGCCTGTCCCGCAACCGCGCGCGGGTCTACCCGGGTCTCCAGATCGCCGTTGCGGCCGCCGTGATTTCGCTGATTCCGCTCGCCGTGCTCCGCTTCGGCATGGGCTTCCGGCCCCGGCGCTGAGAGATCCATTCCTCCGGTGGCCGGCGCTTGGATATCCCCCTTAACCACCGTGAAATCGCTCCTGCTCTTTTTCGCCCTTTCCAGCACCCTCTTTGCCGCTCCGGCGCTTGAGAAATTCTCGCCAGCCGAGGTGCGGTCCAATGCTGACGGCGGTGCCACCGTAGCCGCGTGGTTCGACGGCCAGCACCCTCAGAAAATCGTCCTGTGGGTCCTGCTCAGTTCCCGCGAACGGAAAGAGACCTATACTTACTCCGACGACGGCAGGCTGGTCTCCGTCGCCATTTTCGAACGCTGGTTTGCCATCGACGACGCCACCGGCAAACTCGATCCCAAGCTGACCGAGCGCACCACAGAGTCCGGCCATCACTTCGATCAGATGCCCTCTGCCGCCGAATCCGCGGAAGATCGCGTCACTCGTCAGAAGCTCGGAGCCTGGCTCTACCAGCAGCTCCTCACCAAGCCACGCACTCTCGATCTCACCAGCCTGACCACGGGCGACACTCCTCCTGCCAAGGCGGAGAAGTGACCCGCGGCTTCTCTCCGGATCCCCCTCAGGATGCCGGATGGATCTCGATCACGTGCTGCACCGGCGTCACCGCCGCCTTGACCGCTGCCGCCAGAGGAGCGCGGGCCTTTTCGGTGAGATCGAAGGTCTCATTCAGGTCGGCCGCGCCTTCCGGTCCGTGGACCAGGGATTTGATCTGGCGCGTTTCGTAGTCCTGCTTCGCCACCACCGCCTGCCATACCTTCTGGAAGGCTCCGAGCAGCGGATGGGTTTCGAAATCCTTGGCCAGGTTCACGCCATTCTTCAATTCGTCCGCCGTATAACGCTTCTTGGTTTCGCCCCAGGTCACG
The DNA here is from genome assembly GCA_028293225.1 of Akkermansiaceae bacterium. Taxonomy (GTDB): domain Bacteria; phylum Verrucomicrobiota; class Verrucomicrobiia; order Verrucomicrobiales; family Akkermansiaceae; genus Haloferula. Next base: position 1,967 of record JAQGPE010000594.1, read on the forward strand.
TCATAAGCAGCCGCCTTTGGCGCCGAGACCTTCAGCGTCAGCCGGTTCAGATCTTCGTCGAAAGGCACCAGCGCCAGTCCCGCCCGCAGCGAATCATCGTTGTTCAGCGGGCCCGCACCAACGCTGAACGGCAGTCGCGTGGCCTTCAGCGTGATCTTGCCCCCCTCACTGGAAAGGACCTCCTCGCCGGTCGTCGCGGCCGCCTTGCCAGTGCTGTCGTCAAAGGTGATCGTGCCCAGATCCCCATCCAGGCCCATTGCCTGCAGGAAGCCGTAAGCCATCACGATGTGGCCGGCCCAGTTCGGATGCACGCCATCCTTGCCAGCGAGCTTGAAGTCTTCGCCGTAGGCCTTGTGAGCATGGTAGTTGGCCAGCAGCATCGGCCGGTAAAGGTCGGCGAACAGCGTCTGTTCGGCGGCGGCGATCTCCACCCCGACATTGCGCATTTTGGAAAGGCTCACATTCAGCGTCTGACGATCCGCCTTGGCTTCCTTCACCCACGGCGGCGTGGAATCAATGATCCCCGACGAACCCAGGATCACCCGGCAGCCGCCGTCCTTGAACATCCTGATCATGGCGGTCTCGTTCTTGCGGAACTCCGCGCCGATCGAGTCCTCGAACGGCACGTAGTGGAAGTCATTCATTCCATAGCAGGTGGTCGCGATCGTCGGCTGAAAGCGCATCACATCACTCTGCTGACGCCCCACGAAACCGCCGGCCTGCTCCCCGCTCCAACCATACTGGCGGCAGGTGATTTCCAGATCCGGCACGCAGGCCGTCAGGTAGGCCTCCATGATCACCGAGTAGCGGCGTTGCTCGGTGATCGAGTCGCCGCAAATGGCCAGCCGGTCGCCCTTCTTAAGTTGCAACCCCTTCACTTCCGGCGCGGGAGCCAGGTCGTAAATCGACGACAACTCGGTCGGCAAAGGCGGCAGTTCCCGGGCAGCGGCGGGGAGGAGAAACGAGGCGGCGAGCAGAATCGGCTTCATGTCGCCGTGTAAGACGCCATAGATGAACCCCGGCTTTCAAATTCATTCCGAAAGCAAGATCCCCACTCCATCATCCGTTTCCGATCCGCATGAAAGTCCCGGCGCTCTGCATTCCATTCGGCTTCCTGCTGATGTCCTTCTGCGCCACCGCCCCATCTCTCAGCACGGATTGGAAAAAGATGACCGTCACCGGTGACTTTCTCACCGAGGGATTGTCGACCGGCGACATCGACGGCGACGGCATCCCCGACCTGGTCGCGGGCGCTTTCTGGTTCAGGGGCCCCGAATTCAACGAAGCGCGCCCCTATCGCCCCGGTCACGCCCAGCCGGTCGATACCTACATGGAGGACTCCTTCCTCAGCTGGGTCGACGACCTCAACGGCGACCGCAAAAACGACATCCTCATGGTCGGCCGCCCCGGCCACGAAACGACGATTTATCTCAATCCGGGCGCGACCGGTGAATGGACCTCCCACCGCATCCTTGAGGAAACCTCCACGGAGAGCCCGATCTACATCGACCTCGATGGCGATGGCAAAAAGGAGCTGGTCTGTATGCAGGGCGGCCGTTTCGGCTACGCCAAGCGCGACGCGTCCGACGTCACCAAGCCCTGGACCTTCATCCCTATCTCCGAAAAGCGGACGGATTCCCCCTTCATCCACGGCCTCGGCGTCGGCGACCTGAATGGCGACGGCCGTCTGGATGTGATCGAAAAGGAAGGCTGGTTCGAGCAACCGGCTAAAATCACCGATCCCTGGTCCTACCACCCCTATGCTTTCGCCAAGGCAGGCGGCGCCCAGATGCTGGTCTTTGACGTCGATGGCGACGGCGACGCCGATATCGTCACCAGCCTCAATGGCCACGGCTACGGCTTGGCCTGGTTCGAAAACCGCTTCAACCAGGACGGTAAGGTCGACTTCATCCGTCACGAGATCCTCTCCGAAGACGGCGCGCAGAAAGGCCCCGGCGGCCTGCAGGTCAGTGAACTCCACGCCATGGAAGCCGGTGATCTCGACGGCGACGGCCGCGTCGATTTCGTGACCGGCAAGCGCTACTGGGCCCACAACGGCAACGATCCCGGTGCCAGCGATCCCGCCCTCACCGTGATCTTCCTGAACAAAAAGGACGGCGACTCCGTCCGCTGGGAGCCCCACGTGTTGGACGAAAATTTCGGCGTCGGCTGCCAGATCGCCGTCGGCGACGTCACAGGCGACGGAAAGCCGGACATCGCCATCGGCTGCAAGAAAGGCGTCGTGGTCTTTGCTCCGAACTGAATCGGGAAGATCCGCCCTTATTTGATTTTCAGGACCAGCGGCACTCTTTGGATCCGGGTGCAGTCGCAGAGGCTTCCGGCAAACATTCCCATATGGCCCTTGTCTTCGAAAGAGTAGGTGCCCTCCACGATGATATAGTCGTCATTGACCTCATCGATCTGATCCGGGTTGGCGTGGACTGAAGCGCCTCCCAGCCAGATGGTGCGTTTCCAATCCCCGGCGCCTTCCGCCTTTTCTCGGAAGCAGCTTCCTTCGAACTCGCCATGATAATAACCGGTAAGGCGCACCCGCTTACCATGATACACCTGCGGATCAAGAAGCAACTCCGCGAAAGTAACCTCCCTGGCAGGGATGGTCGCCCCCTCGACGACAGTGTCCTTGTGAGCATCCTCTGCAAATGGCCTGTGCGCTTCCAACAATCGCTGGATCAACTCTTCCAGCTTTTGCCTCACTGGAGCATTGGGGCCCGCGGCGATTCTACTGATCGGCTCAGCCAAATCCAGTCCGGAAAGGGAGCCTTCGATATCGAAGCTTTTCGCCTGGCCAGCCTGCTTGTTCAGATCAGCCAGAGGCAGCTTGTGAAGCTCCTGCAAAAAGGCTTCGTAGTCTGGAATCGGAATCGGACCATTGCTCGAATCGGCATGATAAGCCACCGCATCACGATCCACCAAGGGCAGACCGATCCTCCGATGAAATGAAAACCAGACGCTCTTCTCCTGGGAACGATAGATGGTCAGCCCCTCGCTGAAGGAGCAAAGCAGCGGCGGCCGCGTCTCCTCGGAAAGATCCAGATTGAAGTCAGCTTGCGCCCGCACCGTGATGGAGCTCGTCAGCAATATCACCGCGACCGCAGCTTTTATCATGGTGCGAGTGTGGGCAGCCTCTAAGCCGGAAACCATTCAAAACCGGACCGTCACCCCCTGCGTGATCGAGAAATCGTCCGCCGAGTCACTCAGCCCGTACAGCCCGCCCAGATCGAGTTGCACATTGTCGCCGACCTTCCAGGTCACGCCCGCGCTCAGGCTCGCCTCGTAGCCGTGCCGCCCGGCGGTGCCGACATATTCCAGATAAACGCCGCCGTTTTTCCCCAGATCGTGGGAAATCTCGAATGTGTGCAGGAAATCCCATTCATGGCGGCTGGTATCCTCGTTCCAAACCCGCGCGACGCCCAGCTCTCCGCCCAGATCCCAGCCGTCGGCGATCTCATAAGCCTGGCTGTAAACCAGCCCGCCCTCCCACTGGCCGGTGCTGACCGCGGTCTGGGACGGTATTGTCACATAGGGGGCCAGCGCCGCGGAGCTTTTCCCGCCGTCATTGCCCCAGAGATTCCAGCGCGTCAGCACGTCGATGTCGCCGAAACCCTCGGCATCGCCGCTGCTCAGGCCCTTCGTGCTGTCCCTCTGGTAGGGCCGGACCAGCACTTCCAGATCCATGTTTTTCGTGACGCCGAAGACGAAATTGGTCTCTCCCAGGCTCCAGGTCTGGTCGGTCACTCCGCCGGATTTGTCACGGGTATAGGACCATACGCCCATTTCCACCTGCACGGCGCCCGGCTCCAGCGTCGTCGTGCCCTGGGTCTGATCCGGCCGGTTCGGCGACAGATCGCGTTCGAAATCGGCGGCACGGGCCACGACGGGCAGGATCAAAAGAAATGGCAGGACTTTCATGGGAGGTTTTCCCGTTAGCGTCCGCGCGGCACTATTTCGTGGATTTCTCTGCGTCTTCGCGGACAAATGGGAGACTTCACGGTGAGTCGTTGCAGCACTTGGCGCTTGCCCACTCAGGGACCGCTGGAGAACCTCTTTCGCATGCAAACAGCAGCCTATTTCAAAGATCTGTTTGGCCTTGAAGGTCAGACGGCGGTCGTCATCGGCGGCACCGGCGAACTCTGTAGCGCCATGGCCGCCGGCCTGGCCCACGCGGGCTGCGAGGTGGTCCTGGTCGGCAGAATCCGCGAAAAGGCCGAACGGATCCTCACGGAAATCGAGGAATTCGGCGGCAAGGGCTACTTCATGCCCTGCGATGTCACTTCCCGCGATTCGCTCCAGCAGCTGGTCGAGGAAGTCGTCGGCCGCTCCGGCCGCGTCGATATCCTCATCAACGGCGCCGGCATCAATGCCCCGACTCCTTTCCTGGAAATCCAGGAAGAGGAATTCCAGCGCATCATCGATACCAATCTCACCGCCGTTTTCCGCACCTGCCAGGTGTTCGGAAAGTATTTCGTGGAAGAAGGCATCCCCGCTTCCGTGATCAATCTCGGCTCCATGTCGGGCCTTATCCCGCTCTCGAAGGTTTTCACTTATTCCGCCAGCAAGGCCGCGGTCCACAACCTCTCGAAGAACCTCGCCCGCGAGTGGGCCGAGTATTCCATCCGCGTTAACACCTTGGTTCCAGGCTTCTTCCCTGCTGAACAGAATCGCAAGATTTTGGATGAAGGCCGGGTGCTCGATATCCTGCGCCAGACCCCGATGAGCCGTTTCGGCACCCCGGACGATCTGATCGGCGCCACCCTGCTGCTGGCCTCCAATCGGGCCGGCGCGTTCATTACCGGCACCGAGTTGGTGGTGGATGGCGGTTTCAACGCCATGAAAATCTGATAAGTTTATCCTTCTAAAACCCCTCCCAACCGTGCTGCTTGCACCGCAGCCCATCCGAGTGTATGGGCTCCGCCCGCACCGCATTCCGCACGGCGCTCTATTTCCCCGCATATGATCAAGTGGATCCTCCAGAAAATCGTCGGTTCGAAGAATCAGCGCGAAGTGCGCCGCATCCGCCCTACCGTCGAT
>JAQGPE010000619.1 GCA_028293225.1 Akkermansiaceae bacterium
CTTGTGTATTCGAGTCGGTCAGGGCCTCGACAAGGCCGTCACCATCGCTGTCGAGGGCCATCATCCAGGCCAGTGCGCGTTCGCAAGGTTCCTAGTGGGCCTGCAGCCAGGTCAGGTCGCCGCTGAGGTCGAACTGCTCGGCCACGTTGATCACGTAGTCGGGCTGCGAGTCGATCAGGGTGCCCCAGCCGCACTCGTAGTAACCGGTGGCGAAATCGTAGGAGCCGGGGACGGTGTTGTCGCTGGTGTCGTGGTGCCAGCGGGATTTCACGCGGCCGCTGCTCTGCAGGGCGTAGTCGCGCCAGCCATTGAGGCTGGTGGCCATGTTCGCGGTGTAGTCCGGACTACCGAGGGCGATGCCCATTTCGGCGTGGAAGGGCTCATGCAGGCAGATGTAGCCGGTGAGCCAGCCGTTGCCGCCCATCAGGGTCTTGTCGATCACGCCGTAGCGGCCGATGGTGTCGAGCAGGTCATTGACCGCCGCGCCATCGATACCGGTGAGATTGCCGCGATAGCGCACCGCATTGGCATCCTTCGCCTCCAGCGTCAGGCTGGTCCGCAGGGTGCCCGGAGTGACCTGGAAGGACTTCCACAGGTCCACGCCCGCGATGCTGCGGCGCAGGTCGTGCTTCGGCGCCATCGAGGTGGTGGCGATCGTCTGGCCGAAGGTGAAAGCTCCGCTGGGCTGGTGCGAAAAGCGCGAGGCCGCCAACGTCCCGGCCCCTGGCAGGGTGGTGATTTTCAGGCAGTCGGCATCCTTGAAGAAAGTGACCGAACCGGAGTGCGCGCCGTAGGAAGCGTTCGTGCCGAGGTAACGGCCCCAGGCGACGCCACCGGTATCCAGCATGCCCGCGGTCCAGGTCGACATGCTCTTGAAATCGAAGCCCGGGAAGTAGGTATCATCCACCAGGCCGCCGCTCAGATACTGGCGCTGAATGTCCCACTGGATGCCCTGAGCGCCGGTGTGAAGGACCCAGGTCTCGCTGACATTCACGCCGCCCACGCCGTAGTTGATCTGACTGAGCGTCACGTCGTTGCCGCTGATCGTGACGACCGGATCGGTCGCCAGGGTGCGGGTGGTGACCCAGTTGCCGGCGACCTGGACGCCGGTGCAGGCGCCGGTGCCCGCCGCAATGGTCTCAGTGTCGTTGACCTGCACGCGGTCGAGCACGGCGCGGCCGGCGTAGTTCAGTCTCAGCTGTAGCTTGCCCTGCGAGTCGGATAGGAACAGCTGGCGGTTGACCGTATCCTGCTTCACCTGGGTGCCATCGAACACGATCGGCCCGGGGACGATCTCCTCCACGCGGTAGAAGTCCTTGCCGGTTTCGACGAAATCGATGGACGTCGAAGTCAGGGCGCCCACCGCGTCGATCATCGCGCCGATCGGCTGCCAGGTGCCGGTAAGCGTATTCGAATGGGTGACCTGATAGGTTTTACCCGCTTCCGACACCCAGGTCAGGTTCAGCTTGCCGCTGGTGAAGTCAAAAGCCGACTGGGTCAGGTGAAAGGCATTGGCCACGAAGTCGGGGATGCCCGTTTCCACCACCAGATTGTCGAGCGAGGCGAAGGCGTTCTGAACGCTGAAGTTCATGAACTCCTGGGTCAGCTGGCCGGTGTCGAAGCGGCCCAGCAGCGTCGTGCCGCTATAGAGTGCGACCCGCGAACCCTTGTCGCTGAAGGCCGAGCCGGTGCCATCGGAGCCGGTGAAGACCATGGTGAAATGGCTGCTGGTCACCGGCGGGATGTCGACCCCTGCGGCCCCGGTGGTGAAGACCTGAACGCCCTTGTTGATGCGGTAGAGGAAGGCGAAATCGGCATCGCCACCGACCACCGGATAGGTGGAGCCGAGCGGCCCGAGGCGGAAGGCCGACCACCAGGTGTTATCCGGCGAAGTCGGAGCGGCCACGGTGCCCAGATCGAAACTGATGGTCAGCGGCTGACCCTGAACCAGCGCCTCATTGATGGGCAGTCGCGAGGAAGCGGAGCAGGTGTAGGCCAGCAGCAGGTAGTCCGCGTAGGTGGGGGCGCCCGCCTGGCCGGCATTAGTGGCCGGGTTGCCGATCTGGCTGTTCGCATCGGTGCCGCCTTCCAGATAGCTCCAGGTGCCCACGCTGCCGCTCTGACGGATTTTCGTCGTGGAATAAGGTGAACCGTCCGTGGCGGGCAGGTTGAGATTCACGTTGTTACTATTCGTCCCGTAGGCGCTGAAGTCGTCCTTGAGAATGACGGCTCCGTGGGCCGCATTCACCGCGCAGAGCAGGGCGGCGGCCAGGATCAGGCGGCGCGCAGGGGCAGGACACGGCAGATGCGGGGCGTGAGCGGGCGGGACGGGATCCGGGTGCATTTTGGAACCTTAACGGCCCGGCCGTTTTTTGGGAATTAACAATCTGGCATTTCGCATGTACTTTCTGGCAATGATTTCGCACGAGGAGCTGGCCGGCATTGTTTCCTTTTCAGGACCTTCCACGCCGATCGGTCGCGTGCGTTTCGGCGGCCATCTGCAGGGCGTGGGCGGGACAGGCTTCTCCCATTTCCGCACCTACGGCATGTATGCGCTGGTGCTGCTGGCCGGCCGCGGCGCGGGCCGTTTCCGCGACCAGCGCGGCAATGACCGGCGGGTTGGCGCGGGCGATCTGATCGTGGTCTTTCCGGATGTGCCGCACCAGTACGGTCCGGAGGCTGGCGATGTCTGGGAGGAAATCTTCATCGCCTTTGACGGCGCGGCCTTCGAGGGCTGGCGGGCCCACGGGCTGGACCCGGCGCTGCCGGTCTGGCCGGTGGAACCGCTGGAAGGCTGGGCCCGGCGCTTTTCCGCGATTCTCACTCAGCCGGTCACGACCCGGCCGGAGGCCTGTGCCGCGGCCGGAGCGGTGCACCTGCTGATCGCCGAAGCGCTGGCGGCGCGTCCGCCGGATACCAGCACCCACGACTGGCTGGACGCGGCCCGGCAGGCGCTGAGCCGCGGGGCAGGCGCGCCAACCCTGCCGGAGATCGCAACGCGGGCCGGCCTGGGCTACGAGACCTTTCGCAAGACTTTCAAGGCCGCCACCGGCGAATCTCCGGCCCGCTACCGGCGGCGGATGCGGCTGGCGCAGGCGATGCTGATGCTCCAGCGGGCGGACCTGTCGCTGGAGATGATCGCGCGGGCGCTGGATTTCTGCGATGCGTTTCATTTGTCGAAGGCCTTCAAGGCTCAATATGGCCACTCTCCGGCGGCGGCGCGGCAGCCTGCCGGGGGGACAGGACCGGTCTGAAGAGACGGATATCGGGCTGGCCACAGATACGCCTGACAGATACACCGGCCGCTGCTCCTCTTGCATGAAAGCCGCACTCCTGTTCCTGACTCTGCTCATTGGCCTGAATCCCAAGCTTGCCCGCGCGGAGGGCGATGCGCCGGAATACCGGACGCTGAAACTGAACCGCGGCGTGGAGATCGATGTCCCAAAGGCCTGGACGGCTGCCAATGGCCCCGACAAGTATGAGCTGGTCGCGACGGTCACGAAGGAGCTGTTCGACGGCCCGCCGTCCAACGGCAGGATCCTGTTCGAAGCCTGCGACCTCTCCCCCGACCTCGGGCCGGCGCGGGTGATGGTCCGGGTGGAGCCGGCGGTGGTCTCCACGGAACAGATCAAGGCCATGACTCCGGCGATTCTCAAGAAGCTCACCGCAGACACGGTCGCGATGCAGCCGAAATCCGACACCACGAAGATCGGGCCACTTAACCGGATCCAGATCGGCGAGTGCTGGGGTGTGGAGTATCTCCGCCAGAGGGAAATCGATGGGAAAAAAGACATTGTCCGGATCATCGATGTAACGACCGGAGCGAACCAGATCCACGTCTGGCTCTCCTACCCGGCCGGCAATCCGGACTACAGGAAGCCGGTCATGGCCCACATCAAGGCGTCGCTGAA
>JAQGPE010000716.1 GCA_028293225.1 Akkermansiaceae bacterium
CATTCCTATGGTGCCGACCCCTCAGATCCCTGGACGATCTTCTGGACTCACGTCACCGGGCTGAGAGCGATGGACTATGCCTCTGCCATCGCCATGCCGGAGGGAAATCCGGTCCGGCATTCACCCCGGCCGAATGCCCTCCAGCAGGCTTTCGAGGAAACCTACCGGCACGCGCTGGACGGCTTTTCGGAGACCGGCATGCTCGGGCTGACCACCAGTCTGGGCCGTCTCATCGGCCTGCTGCGCATCTACTCCCGTACCCGCACCGCGCGCGCCCACCGGGCGGAGGACCGCATCCTCACGGCGATCCGCAAGCTCCAGTCGGAGCCGATGAAGGACTGGACCCTTCCGGAACTCGCCGCCGGGGCGGGCATGTCGGTGCCGCATTTCTCCGACCTTTTCACCAAACAGGCCGGGGTGCCACCGAAGCAATTCCTGATTCAGCAGCGCCTGCAGATCGCCTCCGCGCTGATACAGGAGCCCGGCCTCAGCGTCGCTCAGATCGCGGCAAGAGTGGGCTACGAGGATCCCTACTATTTCAGCCGCCTGTTTCACAAACACACCGGCCAGTCACCGCAGAGCTACCGCAAGGAAATCGCCCGCCATTCGTCGGCGCGCACCTCTCAGTGAGCGTCCGGGGAAGGGCTCGGCGCTCCAGTGGATTTCCGCATCAGCGGGACCATCAGCGCCGCGACAACCAGACAGGCCGAGAGGCAGAGGAAGGCGTCACCAAAGGTCAGTGTCTGCGCTTCGCGGAAGGTCAGGGACCACAGTCTCTTCAGTGCCACACCCTGGCCGTGATCGGGATCGCCGCCGAAGATCGCGGCGCTGGCATTTCCGCTGCGATGCAGGAATTCGACCATGGCCGTATTCGTCGAGTTGAGATGCTCGGCCAATCTGAGGAAATGCAGGTTGGTCCGGCCAATGAGCAGCGTGCTACAGCCGGCGATGCCGATCGCTCCACCCAGATTTCGCATCAGGTTGAAGAGACCGGAGGCAAGCTTCAGCCGGTTCGGTGGCAGGCCGCCCAGCGTCAGTGTGACCGCGGGTGCGACCGCGAACTGTTGGGAAAATCCGCGCAACGCCTGAGGCAGCAGCAGTTCTTTCCAGCCCCATTCGTGGTTCAGCGAAGAGAAGCTCCACATCGAAAGCGCGAATAGGCCGAGCCCGAACATCATCAGCCAGCGCATGTCGATTTTCCGCGTCAGGAAGGTGTAAAACGGGATGGCTAGTATTTGGAAGATCCCGGTGGAGAACATCGCCAGACCGATCTGCAGCGAGCTGAAACCCCGCACCCGGCCGAGGAATAGCGGGGTCATGTAGATGGTCGCAAAGATCCCCATCCCGGCCACAAAGGAGAAGAAGCAACCCAGCAGGAAGTTCCGGTCCTTGAACGCCCGCAGGTCAACGATGGGGTTTTTGAAGGTGAGGCTGCGCCAGATGAAAGCGATCCCCGACAGCCCGGAGATCCAGGCGGTGGTGCGGATCTCGGGATCGTCCAGCCAGTCCCAGCGCGCCCCCTCTTCCAGCGTGTATTCCAGGCAGCCGAGGAAGGCCGCCATCAGGATCATCCCAAGGTAGTCGGCGCCCTTCAGCAGCGAGCGATCAGCCTTGTCGATCCTCACCAGCAGCGGCACTACGACGGCGACGAAGATCCCCGGCACCAGGTTCACGAAGAACAGCCAGTGCCATGAGTAGTTCTCGGTGATCCAGCCGCCCACCGTCGGACCGAAGGTCGGCGCCAGCGACCCGAGCGCTCCGATCACTGCTGCGGCGAGCATTCGCTGCTGGCCCTGGAAGTAGACAAAGGCCGTGGTGAAAACCGTCGGAATCATCGAGCCGCCCAGAAAGCCCTGCAGTGCTCGGAACGCCATCATGCTGTGAATATCCCATGCCAGTCCGCACAGCATGCTGCTGACCGTGAAACCGATCGCGGAAATGCAGAACAGCCAGCGCGTCGACATCACCCGCGACAGCCAGCCGGAGAGGGGAATCACCACGATCTCGGCGATCAGGTAGCTCGACTGGACCCATGACAATTCATCCGGGCTTGCGGACAGGCCGCCGCCGATATCGGCCAGCGAGGACGAGACGATCTGAATGTCGAGCAGCGCGATGAAGAAGCCCACGCACATGGCGGCGAAGGCAAAGACCTTCTTCTTCTGGCTCATTTCGCTGACCGGAATGATGTCGGCGCTCATGGTCGCTTATTTGGAGTTGTGGACGTTGATCCGGGCGGTCACCGACAAGCCGGGGCGCAGGTCGCCGAAGGACGAGCCAGCTTCGTCGAGAGCGACCCGCACCGGAACGCGCTGGACTATCTTGGTGAAGTTGCCGGTCGCGTTTTCCGGGGGCAGCACGCTGAAGCGCGCGCCGGTGGCGGGGGAAAGGCTTTCGACATGGCCGTGGAAGACCTTGCCGGAATGCGAGTCGGCCTCGATCTCCACCGCCATGCCCGGCCGCATCTGGGCGATCTGGCTTTCCTTGAAGTTGGCATCGATCCACAGCCCGGTGGTGGGAACCAGTGAGATCAGTTGGGTGCCGGCCGGAGCGAAGGCTCCGTTCTGGGCGCTGCGATTTCCCACCACTCCGTCCACCGGCGCTCTCAGCTCGGTGTAGCTCAGGTTGAGCTGAGCCATGTCGCGGTCGGCAGTGGCCTTCTGCAGCGAGGCTTTGATCTGCGCTTCCTTTGAGTCGATCACTCCCAGCTGCAGCTTCGCGGCTTCCAGAGTGGCATGGGCTTTAATGCCCTCGGCCGTGGCGCTCTTGTAGTCGGCGTCGGCCTTTTCGAAGTCATGCCGGGAGGCGGCGGAACTCTCTAACAACTTCCGGCTGCGCTCCTCCTGGTTCTTGGTGAGATCGATGTCCGCATCGGTGACGGAAATCGCTGCCTCTTCCTGCGCCACCACCGCCTCCTGCAGCTTGCGGCTGGCGGCCAGCTCGATCAGGGCGGCCTGCTGCTCGGAAATGCCGGCCTCCGCTTTCGCCAGAGCGGCGCGGAAATCGCGGTCGTCCAGCCGCAACAGCAGATCGCCGGCATGAACCATTTGGTTGTCCTCCACGGCCACTTCTTCGATGAAACTGGAGACCTTGGGCGCGATGACGGTGATGTTGCCGCCCACGTAGGCATCATCCGTCTTCTCGATGAAGCGGCCGACCGTGTACCAGTCGTAGCCGAGCTTGGTGGCCCCGGCCGTTGCCGCGATGGCGAGGAGGGTGGCGAGGATGCGCTTGCGATGGTTCTTCTGCGGCGCGGCCGGAGACGCAGCGGTCTCGGCAGTCTGCGGAATGACGGCGGGCTCGGCTGCTTTGGCCGCGGGAGCCTTCGGCGGAGCGAGTTGAAGAGTGCTCATGGCTGGAGAGATAGATGATGAAACCGACCGGTTGGTATGTGATGCGGGCAAATCGAAGCAGAAAAGAAGGGAGGGATGATTAAGAGGCTGCGATGGCAGGCTTGCCGCTTGCGATGGCAGGCTTGCGGCGCGTCTTGACCTTCCTGAAAGCGGCCTCCGGGAAAAAGCTTCGCAGGCAGGTGATGAAGCTCTCGATATTGTCGACGACGACTTCATTGGAGTCGGCGGCCTTGGCGATGAGAATTGCGCCTTGGAACATCGAGATGAACATGGAAGCCAGCGAGCGCGGATCAAAGACGGCCTCAGGCGCGTAGAGAGCCTTGGCGGCTTCCAGATCCAGCTCCAGATCCTTCGTCATCTTGGCGAAGGCGCCCTGGAAGATCTCCCGCAGATCGGGATGGGTGGTGGACAGCTCCTGGGCCAGGGTGCCGATCAGGCAGCTGTAAATGTTGTGCAGGCGTTCACTCGACTTCAGGAACTCCAGGCGGCTCATCACCCGGTCGAGCGGATCCGGCAGGGACAGGAACCCAGCCTCTTCGTAGGATTTCATCTTTTCCTCGCGGAAAAGGAAGGCGGCCTCTTTGGTCAGATCTTCCTTACTAGGGAAGTAGTGGAAGAAGCCGCCCTTGGTGGTTCCGGCGGCCTCGCAGATCTCAGCCACGCTGGTGGCGTTGAAGCCCTTCATCCGCATGAGCTCGATCCCGGCGTTGAGCAGCTTGCGCTTCGTCTCCGGAATGTCCTGTGAGCTGATGTGAGTTTTCATACAGACCGGTCGGTATGTAGAATGGCGCCGACCCGATGTCAAGCGGGCGGGCCGGGAAAATCTTTGGCGCATTCCGCAAGTCGAGTGGCGGCTCGGGCCAGTGTGCGGGGTGCGGAATCCGCTACGGTAGGGGAGTCGGCAGGACATGAAGTCCGCCGCAAACCGCTCCATCTCATGAAATCACAAGTTTGGTTGATCACAGGTAGCTCCCGCGGCCTTGGCCGTGCTCTCACCGAGGCAGTGCTGGCCGCCGGTCATCAGGTCATCGCCACCGCCCGTAAGCCGGAACAGCTCAGCGGGTTCGCTGCCAAGTACGGTGAACAGATCAGAACTATTGCGCTCGATGTGACCGCGCCGCAGCAGGCCGAGGCGGCGGTCCAGACCGCGATCGATGCCTTCGGCCGCCTCGACGTGGTCGTCAACAACGCCGGCTACGGCTTCACCTCTTCTTTCGAGCAAATGCCTGAAGCGGACTTCCGCAGCCAGATCGACACCAACTTCTGGGGCGTGGTGAATGTGACCCGCGCCGCCCTGCCGGTTCTGCGCAAGCAGCGCTCCGGGCACATCATCCAGGTCAGCTCGGTCGGCGGCCGCTTCGGCGTGGCGGGTCTTTCGGCTTATCACGCCGCCAAGTTCGCAGTCGAAGGCTTCAGCGAAACGGTGGCGGGCGAGATCGCTCCCTTCGGTGTGAAAATGACCATCGTCGAGCCGGGCGGATTCCGCACCGACTGGGCGACGGACTCGATGGTGACGGTGCCGCCTTCGGACGACTACCAGGCCTCGGTGGGCGTGATCCTCGGCTACATGGAGGAGCACCGCGCCCAGATGCCCGGCGACCCGGCCAAGGCCGCGCAGGCGATCCTGAACCTGACTGCGATGGAGTCGCCGCCGCTGCGCCTGCCACTGGGCACCGACGCCCTGGTGCTGCTGCGCCACAACTACCAGAAATCGCTGGATGAGCTGGAGCAATATGCCGACATCACGCGGTCGACGAACTTCGACGGATTGGAGATTTCCGAGACCGGCCACGCCATCGTAGACTCCCACTGAACCTCACGTCCGCCATGAGCTCCACCTTCAAACTCCCGGAAGTCCTCGGCTTGCGTCTCAAGGATTTCGGCATCGAACCCGCGGCCGTCCTGCGGACCGCGGACCTGCCGCCGGGACTTTGGAGCGTGGGGAAGGGCCTGGTGACCACTGAGCAGTTCTTCGCGGTCTGGCGCGCCATTCAGGATCTCGCAGGGGATCCGATGTTGGGGATCAAGATCGCCACCACCACCCCGACGGAGCAGTTCCCGCCGATGGCGATCGCAGCGCAGTATTCGCGGACCTTTCGCGATGCCCTGCAGCGGCTGGCCCGCTACAAGCTGCTCTGCTGTGCGGAGGAAATGCGGATCACCGAGGGTCCGCAGGAGACCAGCGTCGAC
>JAQGPE010000726.1 GCA_028293225.1 Akkermansiaceae bacterium
TCTCTCCCTCATGACCCTCCCCGAATTCCGCAATCGCCAGGGCGAAAAGCTCGACACCAGCTTTCATGAAGGCACCCGCGAAGACGCGCTGGTGATCCTGGGTCACGGGGTGACGGGAAACAAGGACCGGCCGCTGCTGGTGGCCGTGGCGGAGGGCCTGGCCAAGGAAGGCTGGCCGTGCCTGCGGATTTCCTATTCCGGCAACGGGGCGTCCGAAGGGGCCTTCGGCGATGCGACCATCACCAAGGAAAGCAGCGATCTGCGTGATGTCCTCTCCGCGCTGCCTAAGGGCCTGCGGGTGGCCTACTGCGGTCATAGTATGGGCGGAGCGGTGGGGGTGGTGACCACCGCCGCGGATGAGCGGATCAAGGTGCTGATCACCCTGGCCGGAATGATCCGGACGGACGCGTTTTATCATCGCGAGTTCTCCGGCCAGATCCCGGGCAAGAGCAACATGTGGGACAATCCCGCCTTCCCGCTCTCGCAGAAATATGCGGACGACCTGGCGTCCTATGGCGATCTCTTCGACGAGGTCGGACAGATTTCCGTGCCGTATCTGCTGATCCACGGCACGGCGGATGACGTGGTGCTGCCGGAGGACAGCCGGGATGCTTTTGATACCGCGTATGATCCGAAGCGGCTGGTGGAGATCGGCGCGGCGGAGCACTCGTTTGATGACAAGACTTACCCCCAGGTCGTGAGTGAGGTGCTGGGGTGGCTGGAGACGCATTTGACGTGAGGCGGTTCCAGCGTGCGGCCGGACGCTTGTCGAAAGTGGCTGATGCGTCCCGCTTCAGCTTGAAAGGCTCACAGCCGCAGGCTGCACTTCTTCTTCTGAAGAACGAATAAAGCCCTACACTTTCTTCAACGATCCAGCAGCCTGCGGCTGTGGGCTTCCAGTGCTGAAGCGGGACGCATCAGCCACTTTCGACAGGCGTTGCGCGGAGCCTTTCCTACGACGCTCGCAACGCCGCGGAGATCGGCAGCCTTGCCGCGCGGATCGCGGGGAAGATCCCGCCGATGAGGCCCAGCACCGCCGCCCAGACAATCGCCTGCACCAGCAGCGCCGGCGTGACGGCAAAGGCAAAGGTCACCTGGCTGAAGGACTGCCAGTTCATGGTCGAGGCCTGATACCCATCGAACGCCAGCCAGGCGGCACCCGCGCCGAGCCCCCCGCCGAGCAGCGCCAGGGCCATCGACTCCGCCAGCACGGAAAAGATCACCGGCACCGCGCTGAAGCCCAGCGCCCGCAGCGTGGCGATCTCCCGGGTCCGTGCCGAGACCGCTCCATACATGGTGTTGAGCGCGGCGAAGAGCGCTCCGACGGCCATCATCGCCGCGATGAAGACGCCGATGCTGGTGATGAAGCGGGTGATCATCTTCGACTGGTCGGCATAGAAATCGTCGAGGCGCGAGACCTTCACGTTCAGCCGCGGATTGGCCAGCAACTCTTTCTCGAAGGCCGGATACGCTCCCGCCGAGTCGAGCTTGGCGTAGACCGACTGGAAGGTATCGCCGCGATGGTACGCCGGTTGCAGTACCGAGGCATCCGTCCACAGCTCCGAGTCGGCGATCCCGCCCTCCGCGGCGAAGATGCCCACCACCTCCCAGACATTCGGACCGAGGCGGATCTTGTTGCCGAGATCGAGCCCTCCAAACGCCCGCGCCGCGCCCGCGCCGGCGATGATCTCGTTCTTGCCCGTCTCGAAACGGCGGCCCGCGACCATGCGGATCTTGCCGCGGACATTGAAGGCGTTTTCCTGCACGCCGCGGAATGGGACGTTCGCATCGGTGCCGGTGGAGCGTTTCGGCAGGTTGATGATCACGAACAGCTCGGCGGAAGTCAGCGCCCCCTTCGAGGTCCGGGAAATGCCCGGTGTGTCGGAGATCACCCGCGTCTCCTCGCGGGTCAGGCCGCTGTTCATCTCCGTATCGGAGCCGCCGCGCAGAATCACCGCGACGTCGGCCGAGCCGTTCGCGGTCATGGCTTTCTTGAAGCCTTCCGAAATGGCCAACACTCCGGTCAGCACCAGCACCACCCCGGCAATGCCGACGATCGCCGACAGCGCCGAGCCCTTCCGCTGCGGGATGCCCCGCAGGTTGAAGAGCGAGACGGAGACGATCTGTTGGAACCAGTGGGTCATGGCATCGTGGAATCTCAGCCCTGACGGCGCAGGGCGACGGCGATCTGGAGGCGCATGGCATGCAGCGCCGGGAGAGCGCCGGAAAGGAGGCCGAGCCCGATGGCCAGCGCAGAGCCGAGCAGCAGGTCGCGGTTGGGGATTTCCAGGTTTGGCAGCACGTCGGGGATCGGGTTGCCCCCCGCGGTGATCGCCCACGCCACGCCGAGTCCGGCCAGCCCGCCGATGGCGGAAATGGCGCACGACTCCGCCAGCACCAGGACCAGCACGGTGGTGTTGGTGAAGCCCATCGCCTTCAGCACGCCGAGCTCCTCGGTGCGTTCGTTGACCGACTGGCTGACGGTGTTGCCCGCCACCAGCAGGATGGTGAAAAATACCGCGCTGACCACGCCGGTGACGATCGCCCCGATGTCGCCGATCTGTTTGACGAAGGAGGCCGCGAAAGCACCTTCCGGTTCCGCCTTGGTCTCCTCCGGCGAGTTGGCGAATTCCCTGTCAATCTTGCGCGCGATGGCGGTCGCCTCATCGGCATGATCCACGCGGATGGTCATCCAGCCGATCTTGCCCTTGGCCTGGGCGCGGGCCTCGTCGAAGTAGTCGTAGCGGAAAAAGAACTGGCTCTTGTCGGTGCTTTTCTTGTCCGTGTCGTAAACCCCGACGATCTCGAAATCCCAGTTCGCCTGGTTGGCGGGCTGCCCCCAGATCGGCGAGGTCAGCGGGATGTGGCCGCCGATTTTCCAGGTCGGAAATTTCTCCATCAGGCCTCTGCCTACGATGGCTCCCGTACGTTTCTTCAGCCACTGCTCCTTTGCCGCCGGGCTGACGATGACTTCCGGAAACATGTTGAGAAACTTCTCGGGATCGACGGCAAAGGAAGGGAAGGCGTTCTCCGGCTTCTGGTAGATCCCGCCGAACCACGAGGTCGAGGAAACGGCATCCACGCCGGGGATCGAGGCGACGCGGCTCTCGTAGCTGATCGGCAGCGGCTGGATGATGGAAACCTTGTGCCGGACGATCAGCCGGTCCGCCCCGGCCACTTCGACCCCGCCGAGGAAGGCGTGCTGGATCGCGCACAGGAAGCCGAACAGCACGAACGCGACGAAGATCGACAGGATCGTCAGCGTGGTGCGCAGCTTCTTGCGCTTCAGGTTCGCCAGCACAAGGGACAGGAACTTCAATCCGGGGCCTCCGCGGACAGCCGCCCCTTGTCCAGATGCACGGTGCGGCTGGCGCGGGCGGAGGCATGCGGGTCGTGGGTGACCATGATGATGGTTTTGCCGTAGTCCTGGTTGAGCGCCTGCAGCAGGCTCAGGATTTCGTCGCCGGACTTGCGGTCGAGGTCGCCGGTCGGCTCGTCGCAATGCAGCAGCGTCGGGTCGGTGACGATCGCCCGCGCGATGCCGACGCGCTGCTGCTCGCCGCCGGACAGCGTGCGCGGATAGTGGCGGGTGCGGTGAGAAAGCCCGACCACCTCCAGCGCGAGCTGCACGTGCTTGCGCCGCGCGGCCTGGCTCAGCGGGCTCAGCAAGAGGGGCAGCTCGACGTTTTTCTCCGCGGTCAGGACCGGCAGCAGATTGTAGAACTGGAAGATGAAGCCGACATGCCGCGCGCGCCAGGCCGCCAGGGCCCGGTCGTTGAGCCGGTCGATGCGGTGCTCGCCAATGATCACCCGCCCGCCGGTCGGCCGGTCGAGACCGCCGATCAGATTGAGCAGCGTCGATTTTCCGGAGCCGGAGGGCCCCATCAGCGCCAGGAACTCGCCCTCCTGGATTTCCAGGTCGAGGTCCGCCAGCACGTGGATGTCCTCCGCACCGCGATGAAAGGTTCTCGTGACGTTCTCGATCATCACGAGCGCTCGCTTCTCAGCACTCATTTGCGGGCGGGGAGTTTGACGCGGCCGCCCTCGATCAGGTCGCCGCCGGTGGCGTCGGTGACGATCGTCTCGCCATCCTTCAGGCCGGAGGCAAGCGTGGCCTCCTCGTCCAGGGTCGAGGCGATGACCACCTCGCGGCGGCGGACCTTGTCGCCGTCCAGCACCCAGACGATGCTCTTGCCGTGGTCGTCATGAATGGCGGCCTTTGGCAGGCGCACGCCGGGCTTCGCGCTCTCGGCATTCGCGTCTTCCAGGAAAGCGACCTTTACCGCCATGTCGGGCAGGATCTTCGGGTCGAGCTGGTCGAAGCCGACGCGCACCTTGACCGTGGCCTTCTGGCGATCGGCGGTCGGGATGATCGCGATCACCTTGGCCGGGATGCGCCAGTCCGGATACGAGTCCAGCGTCGCCTCAACCTTCTGGCCCGCGCGCACGCGATTGATGAAGCTTTCGTTCACATCGACGTCGATCTCCAGCGAGGCCATGTCGACGATGGTGCAGATGCCGGTGCGGGTGAAGCCGCCCACCGACATGGGGGAAATCATCTCACCCGGCTGGGCGTTCTTCGAGGTCACGATGCCGCTGAAAGGAGCCAGGATGACGTTGTCATCGACCTGTTGCTTCCACTGCGCCACCTGGCTTTCGGCCACCTTGATGTCGGCGCCGAGGCGTTCGAGCTTGGCGCGCTGGCCGGCGGCTTCCGAGCGGGTCCGGTCGATGTCGGCCTTGCTGACCGAGTTGCCGGTCGCCAGTTCCGTAAAGCGGGCCAGCTGCTTCTCGGCGTACTCCAGCGTCGGCCCGATCTCGGCGGCGAGCATCTTCGCGGAGTCGAGCTGCGCCTCGGCGAGACGCATGCTGGCCACCGAGTTCGAGTCATCCAGCTTGGCCAGGAGCTGCCCTTCCTCGACGCGCATGCCTTCCTCCACCTTGATCTCGACCACCTTGCCGGTGACCTTGGAAGATACGGTGGCGGCGCGGCGGGCGTTCACGTAGCCGGAAGCATTCAGCAGCACCCGCGGGCCGGTGTCGGCCTTCTCCTTCACCACCTGGGTCGTGACCAGCGGGACCTTGGCCTGCTTTGACATCCACATGCCGCCGCCCACCAAAAGCAGCAGGACGACGACGATGAGGTAGGTCTTGAAACGGGACCGCTCCGCGGGCAGGTCGGAGCGGTCGATCCGCAGGTCTTCGAGATTGGGCTTGGGTGAACTCATCGGGCAGGAGAAGTGCCCATGAAGTAACCCGCTGATG
>JAQGPE010000736.1 GCA_028293225.1 Akkermansiaceae bacterium
GATCAGCGGCTCATTGCATGAGATGCGCGGCTGATTGTGATTCCTCATCAGCGTGATCTCGAGTTCCGGAGGAGATCGGCTCTCCCGCATAGAAAGCGATCCGTCATGGTTCATCACGGATCGTCAGGCGATTTGATCGAACCTCTGAATCACTGACTTTGAGCTCTTTATATTTCCACTACCCTCCTTCCTTGATCCACCCGTCTTCTAACAGGAAGTTGCATGGCGGATCCGCTTCAGATTGCACGCCAGTGGCGATAGCTTGATATTTACGACAAGGATAGTTTCTCCGGCGTCAACGAAAGGCAACCTGCCGGAGGCAAAGTCATCCCGATGGAGACCAGGGTGACGTCGTCATGAAGACATCCACTAACATCATCACGAAAGTCGCCCTGGCTGCGCTCCTCCTCACCTCCTCCACGACGTTCGCTGAGTACGTCACCGACGCCGATCCGGTGACCGCTGGCAATCAGCCGGGCAGCGTCTACTCCCCTGTCAGCCTGACCGGGACGACCAAGTCTGAAGGCTGGACGGCCATGACCGCGGCCAACTACCCGGGCAACGGCGGCTTCCCCGGCACCAGCGCCTGGACCGGTCCCCTCGCCTCCCAGGTGGGTCCGAACGCCGGCGCCAACGGCCTGGCCAAGCTCGCCAATGGCACCGCTGGCGGCCCGTATCCGTCCTCCGGCTCCATCTACCACGGCGGCGTGCTCTCCATCCCGAACACCTTCGGCGGCACCCTGGCTGCCCAGGCCAGCGGCACCGGCCTGCTGTCCGGCGTGAAGACGGTGGTCTTCCAGCTCGATATCGGCGAGGCCTGGACCTACGACCTCTACAATGACGTCGCTCCGGTCCTGACCTACACGACCTCCGCCGGCACCTTCACGGTCAATGCCTCCTTCGCGTCCAAGTACGCCAAGGTCTACAACGGCCAGGTGCTGATGAACGGCGAAAACGTCGACCTCTACATCAACTCCCGCTCCTACCAGTTCAACCTCAGCGGCGTGTCCGGCACCATCACTTCCCTCTCCGTGAAGTTCAATGGCGTCCAGCACAGCCAGGTCTATGGCGCCGGCCTCCAGCAGAGCACCACGACCTACACCACCAGCGTCCTGCGCGCCGAC
Organism: Akkermansiaceae bacterium; assembly: GCA_028293225.1. Lineage (GTDB taxonomy): Bacteria > Verrucomicrobiota > Verrucomicrobiia > Verrucomicrobiales > Akkermansiaceae > Haloferula. The sequence goes on from JAQGPE010000736.1 coordinate 1,125, forward strand.
GTGGACGGAGAGTAATCCCCCTTTCCCGGCGGCCTCCTGCTCAGGGGCCATGCATGGTTGCTGCAAGCGGCCTTCCTTCGCCACACGCGGGGGAAGGCCGTTCGGTTTTCGGGATTCAGGGGCGGCCGGATTCCGCTGACATCTCACGCAGCCGCTGCAGGCCGGCAAGCACGTCGGTGCGATTACCCGCCTTCAGCATCCACGGAGGCAGGCGGCTTTGCAGTGAGCTATTGGCCCAGCCCGTTTTCTCATCACGTCGTCGCTCGCGGAGAAAAGCGCCGATGAACGTCTCCAGAAAATCGATGTGCGCCAGATTGTACGCCCACAAGATTTCGCCGTGGCACGGCGTCTGGAACCAGAGGGAGAGGCCGAAACCACGGAGATCCGGCCCGGTCCCGGGACAGCTCAAACCTCCGGTCTTCGCGTCCGGCAGCCACTCGCGGTTGTGGCCACAGGCGCCGCACACCATCCGATAGCTGGCAAAAACATTTCCCCTTTCAGGCCCGGGGAACAGACGCCCGTGACTTTGACATTTTGGGCAGCGCACCGCGATATCTCCGGTGAATTCACCGCGGTAGGTGCTGTCGAACTTCATGCGGGAACGAAGGACTCGGAGTCAGCGACTTCTTTTGCGGTCCGCGGCCTCCGGGCTAAAAGAAAACCCGCTGGAGGCGGAGGAGGGAATCGAACCCTCGAATGACGGTTTTGCAAACCATTGCCTTACCACTTGGCTACTCCGCCGTTACCGGCGCTGCGGGACGGCTGCTTTACGCGGGGCGACAGCCGGTGTCAATGCCGGGTTTTCTTGTGAACCGTCCTCCAGCCTTGCGCCGGGCCTCCCGGACAGCGATCAAGACGCCATGCACGAGCGAATCCGCGACTACTACCAGGCCTTCAATTCCGGCGACCGCGAGGAACTGCTGGCGATGTTGGCGGACGATGTGCAGCACGATATCAACCAGGGCGGCACCGAAACCGGCAAGCTCGCCTTCCGCGCCTTCCTGGAGCGGATGGACCGCTGCTACCGGGAAACCGTCGAGGACCTGGTGATCTTCTCCTTCGCCGATGGCACCCGCGCCGCGGCGGAGTTCTATATCCGCGGCGAATACCTCGCCACCGACGAGGGCCTGCCGGAAGCCAGCGGCCAGACCTACCATCTCCGTGTCGGCGCCTTCTTCGACCTCCGCGACGGCCTGATCACCCGGGTGACGAACTACTACAACCTCCAGCGCTGGCTGGAGCTGGTGGGAGCCTGAGACACCCGGCCCGGAGGAAAAGACGAGGTCCGGAGATCAGCCAATTTCTCCTTTAAGGATCGCCATCGAGAGGCTCTGTTAAACGACATGATCTCTTCTCCCCGCAAGATTCTCATCCTCGCGGCAATCGCCGCCATCTCGATCCCCGCCTGCAAGCCGAAGCGAACGGCAGCGGCCGAGCCCTCCGGCGCGTCTGAAAATTCCGGGCTGCCCACCACCACCGGCGTCAGCGATGAGGAATTGCCCAAGCTGAAGCGGATGCGGGAAATCCTGGGCACCAAGCTGACGAAAAAGGAAAAGGATGCCACTCCGCCGGAGCAGCCTCCGGCCGGCGTCTTCGATCTGATCCACTACAAAGGCCCGCTCGGCTCGATGGCCGCCTATCTCAGCCCGGATCCGAAAGACGGGAAAAAGCACCCGCTCATCATCTGGCTGGTGGGCGGTTTCGGCAACGACATCGGCAACATCTCTTGGGAAGACAACGCTCCCGTGGAGAACGATCAGTCGGCATCCGCCTACCGGAAAGCCGGCATCGCCATGATGTATCCTTCCCTGCGCGGAGCGAATGGCAATCCCGGCTACCAGGAGTGCTGCTGTGGCGAGGCGGACGACGTGCTCGCGGCCGCCGCCCATGCCGCCAAACTGCCGTGGGTCGATCCCAAGCGCATCTACCTGGGCGGTCACAGCACCGGCGGCACGCTGGCGCTGCTCACCGCCGAGTCCGCGGACGAAGGCCAGTTCCGCGCCGTGATCGCATTCGGGCCCGCCCCCTCTGCCGCCGCCTACGGCCAGGAGCGCGTGCCCTTCGACATCGAAAACAAGAACGAGATCGCAGTCCGGTCCCCCTATCTTTTCCTGCCCCACCTCACCTCTCCCACCCTGGTCATCGAAGGCTACGGCGGCAATGCCGACGCCCTTGCTCTCCTGCGCAAGCTGAACCACAACCCCCGGGTCTCCTTCACTGAAGCGACCGGCATGAGCCACTTCTCGGTGCTGCACCCGGCGAACGCGGTCCTGGCGGCAAAGATCGCCAACGACACCGGCGCGACCTGCAATCTCAGCCTCAGCGACGCGGAGATCCAGGCGGCGGCCAAAAAGTAAGCTACGGAAGAAGCCGTACCTGATCTCACCCAAAACTCGCGCGGATCCTCAGCAGCAACTCATTCACCTGATCCGGATCGGGGGCGTCCGGCAGGTCGCCGTGGAGGAAGGCCTCCTCCACGGCGGCGAGCTTTTCCTCGGCGCGGGAAACGAGGTCCTCGTAGGTGAAATCGCCAGCGCGGATCCTCAGCAGTTCCTCGCGGTTCGGACGGCGGACCAGCAGGCCGTTGCCCGCCGCGATCTCCGCCGCCATGTCGAGCAGGCGGTGGGTGTGCATCAGGTTCTTCGAGTCGTAGCCGCGGCCGTGTGAGACGTTGTTCGAGTAGCGCTCCTCATTGCGATTGGCGACCCATTCCCAGTATTCGCGGTGGGCCTTGCAGTGGGCGCGGAAGGCGTCCTGATTGTAGTGCATCCAGGCCAGCGGCGCGGCCTCCTTCGGCACGCTGCTGAAGATGAGCGTGTCGGGGTCGCGGGGGGAAACGAGGCCGCGATACTCCGACGAACCACGATAGATCCCGTACATGCCGCTGGCGTGCTGCACGGCGGTCAGCCCGCAGTCCTTCGGATCGATCCCTCGTGCCGTCAGCCAGTCCAGCACCGGCACACTGCCCTGCCCCTCCGGCACGTGGCAGAAATCCAGCATCGCCAGGCGCTGTTCCGGCTGCGGGTTGACAATCTTCTTGTTCAGTCCGCGCGCCTTGCGGATTTGGCCCATCGAGTATTCGCCGAAGGTTTTCGCGCACAACTTCGAAAGGAAGATCTCCGGCTTCAGCAGGTCCATGACCGGGTGGCGGTAGCGGAGGCAGTCCTCCGGCATGGCGAGCAGATCGAGCGCGTTCGGATTGTTTTTCAGCAGCAGTTCCAGCAGCCGGCCGACCTCGTAGTAGACCTCGTCGCTGCGCTCGTCGGAGACCATCTGGATCGTCTCCAGCCCGAGCAGAAATGAAGCGGGCGCGATGAAGATGCCGCGGCGGTCCTCGTCCGAACCCTCGATCGCCGTCCCGTAGGCATGACTCCCGGCCACACTGTCGAGCAACAGCAAGTCCCTCCGCCGGATCCGCTCCAGCGTGAAATCAGTCGCCCGCAGGATCGGGTTCGCCACCGGGATCTCAGCGCGGAAAAAACGGTTCACCGTCTCCGGCTCAACCACCTTGCGCGGCAGCTCGACCTGCTCCGTCAGGAAGTCCTGGAAGAAGGCGTCCAGCACGACGTGGCGCGGCATCTTTTCCCCCTCGACCGTGCGGGATTTCCACTCCAGCAGCTCCGGGATGACCGCCTGAACCTCGGCCGGAGCCATCGGGACCAGTTCCGCAAAGGCCACCGGCGGGATGCCTTTCCCGGCCGCGATCCAGCGCGCCGCCAGCGACGAGCGCAGCGCATACAGGTAGTCCTTCGCCCGCACGTTTTCCTCGATCAGCTTGCTACGGATCATTCCGGTGGCGAGCCCGCGGTAGTGGGCATACGCAGCGGCCGGGGCGAACCATTCGCGGGCAGCCTCCCGCCAGCGCGCCAGGAAATCCTCGTCCTCCCGGTAGACCACCGGCGAGTGCAGCCACTCCAGCAGCGCACCATTTGAGGTGCTGAGCAGCTTGACCGATTTCCTCAAATCCCAGCCGCCGGCATCCAGCTCGCCCTCCATCGGCAGGTCGAGCGATTCCAGCCCCTTGTCGATCGCCAGATAGCTCGACGCCGGACGCACGAACAGGAAGCGGATGTCGTAGTCACTGTCGGGCGAAGCAAAGCCCCACGCCCGGCTGCCCGACTCGCAGGCGTAGCAAATCCGGATCTCGTGCTCCTTTTCCAGGCGGTCCAGCAGGGTGGCGATTTCGGTCACGGCCGGAACTTGCCACGAAAGGGCCGGCGGAATGAAGGGATTCCTCCCCTTTTCCCGCCGCGATGACAGCCGAGGACACCCTTCCCGCTTGCGGCCACCGGTCAAATTCGTCACTTATATGGGAACCCATGGTCTCTCTCCCACACGGTGATTCAGCCCATGCGACCCTGAACAGGACGATCACCGCGGCGCCTACCCCAAGCGGGAGCCGTGCGGGTTTGCCGGCGGCGCTGAAGTCATCAAGCGCCTGCCGCCAGAACCGGGCGTCCCGCTGACACGTCGCAAGGAAAAGCGGAATCATCGATGTGGGGGAGGGAACTACCGCCCGCTTTCCCGGGCTTGCCGCCTCCCGCCCGCGCCGCTACAGGTCGCCGCGACATGGCCACGATCAACGCGAATTTCCTGAAGCTGAAGGCAGGTTACCTCTTCCCCGAAATCGCCCGCCGGGTGAAAGCCTTCACCGAGGCGAATCCGGACAAGGCGCCCCGGATCATCCGCTGCGGCATCGGCGACGTGACCGAGCCGCTGCCCGCCGCCGTCCGCGCCGCCATGCACGAGGCGATCGACGAAATGGGCAGCCGCGAGACCTTCAAGGGCTACGGCCCGGAGCAGGGCTACGAGTTCCTGCGCCAGGCCATCGTCGACCACCAGTTCCAGGACCTGGGCATCTCCGCCGATGAAGTCTTCATCTCCGACGGCTCCAAATGCGACACCGGCAACGTCCTGGACATCTTCGGCAAGGGCAACGTCATCGCCATCACCGACCCGGTCTACCCCGTCTACGTCGACACCAACGTGATGGCCGGCAACACCGGCGAGTCCGACGAAACCGGCGCCTATGCCGGTCTGGTCTACCTCCCGTGCAATGCGGAGAACGGCTTCGTCGCCGGCCTCCCCGACCGGAAGGTCGATCTCGTTTACCTGTGCTTCCCGAACAACCCGACCGGCGCCGTGGCCACCCGCGCGCAGCTCGAAGCCTGGGTGAAGTACGCAAAGGAAAACGACACCGTGATCTTCTTCGACGCCGCCTACGAGGCCTTCATCCAGGACCCGGAGATCCCGCGCTCCATTTTCGAAATCGAAGGCGCCCGCGACGTGGCGATCGAGTTCCGCTCCTTCTCGAAAAACGGCGGCTTCACCGGGGTGCGCTGCGCCTACGTGGTGATCCCGAAGACCGTCAGCGGCAAGACCGGAGACGGCACCCGCGTGCCACTCCACCAGCTCTGGAGCCGCCGCCACAGCACCAAGTTCAACGGAGCGAGCTACCCGGTGCAGAAGGGCGCCGCCGCCGTCTTCTCCGAGCAGGGCAAGGCCGAGGTTACCGAGCTGATCGCCCACTACATGGGCAACGCCAAGCTGCTGGTCGATGCGGCCAAAGCGGCGGGCCTGCAGGTCTTCGGCGGGGTGAACGCTCCTTATGTCTGGGTCGGCTGCCCGGCTGGCACGGACTCGTGGGGCATGTTCGACAAGATGCTCAGCGAGGCCCAGGTCGTCATCACCCCGGGCGCCGGCTTCGGCGCCGGCGGCGAGGGCTGGTTCCGCATTTCCGCCTTCAACACCCGCGCCAATGTCGAGGAAGTTTGCCGCCGCCTGGCGACGCTGCTCGGTTAATTGATCAAGTCTTCCGAAAGGCCGGGCCGCAAGGTCCGGCTTTTTTTGTAAAATCAGGGTCAAACACGGACTCGTTCCAATCCATGACTTGTTAATTTGGAACAGAATTGGTATGTCCGCGCCCTGTGCCTCTTCCGCGTCCGGCTCTCCTCTTTCTGGCGTTCAGCACCATCGTTCTGACGGGGTGCAGCAACCCCAGGAGAGACGCGCTGCGTGAGCTCAACAAGCGCCACCTGCCCGCGACGGCGGAGGCCCTGCTGACGGCGGTGCAGCACGATGACGCGCCGGTGGTGAAGCTGCTGCTGCAGGCCGGAGTCTACACCGGCCAGTGCGACCCGGAGGGCAACTCTCCGCTGCACGTGGCGCTGAAGCACGGCTCGATCGGCATCGCCTACGCGCTGATCGATACCGGCGCCGACCTGAACGCGCCGAACCCGCAAGGCGTCACCCCGCTTTCGCTGGCGGTGGTCGAGGATGAGACCGCGATCGCCGACCACCTGCTCAACGCCGGAGCCAAGCCGGAGGGCAATACCCCGGACGGCGACCGCGTGCTGCCGTGGGCGATCCGCAACGGCCGCCTGGTTTTCGTGCAGCGGCTGATGACCGAAGGCGCCGACCCGCACCAGAAGGACGGCGCCGGCAATCCGCTGGCGCACGTGGCGGTCGAGTCCGGCCGCCGCGATCTGGCGGTGGAGATTCTGAAGCTGGGCGCCGACCCGGCTGAGACCAATGCCCAGGGCGAGTCGCTGCTTTCCGCCGCGCTGCGCAAGGGCTGGCGGGACTGGATCGGCGAGCTGGTCCAGGCGGGAGCCGACCCGAATCTGCCCGACCGCACCGGCGTGTGCCTTTTCGATACCGCCTATGAAAGCGGCGACTTGTCGCTGGCGCGTGAACTGGCGGAGCTGGGCGCGCGGCCGAAGGGCGGCTCGTGGAGCCCGGCGGTGTGGGCGGCTCTGGAAAGGCAGGACCACTCCCGGTTGCGCTTCCTGCTCTCGATCGGAGCCCCTGCCGACCCTGGCCTGAAGAAAGGTCTGCGCCCGGTCGAGTATGCCCTGCAGAGCGACGACGCCGACGCCATGCACACGCTGCTGTGCTATGGGGCGCGGCTCGACGGCCTGTTCGAGCAGGCGCGCCAGCGCGGCTGGACTCACCTGACCGGCCTGCTGATGGCCCACGGCGCGATGCCCCGGCCGCTGCCCGCCCCGTACCTGGACACCCCGCTGGGACTAGCGATCCGCTCCGGCGACACCGGCACCGTCCATGCGCTGCTGAACCACGGCCTGTCCCCCGTCGCCCCGCTGGCGGAAGGCCAGGCTCCCCTGCACCTCGCGATCGTCCTCGGCCGCGCCAGGATCGTCAAAGAGCTGCTCGATCGCGGCGTCGATCCCAACGCGCCGCTGCTGGAGCCGATCAGCGCCGACTTCATCCGTCAGGTCCGCGGCGGCACCGTGCGCTGGCTGCTGAAGAACGACACCAACATCACCCCGCT
>JAQGPE010000746.1 GCA_028293225.1 Akkermansiaceae bacterium
GATAAACATCCTCGCGCAACCAGCGCGCCAGTTCCGCCACCGAGAAGCTCGCGGGACGGAGTTTTTCCCCGGACTCGACCGCCGGCACCGCCCACTCACCCGGCTGGAAATCCTCCTCAAGCTCCACATTCCAGTGCCACGGCGAGCTCTGGTCCCACGCCGCCAACTCGCCGGTCCCGGCATGCGTGCCGAACATACCGGTCTGGTCGATCGCCTGCGGAGCGCCCGTGCCACGGAAACGGGCCGGCCGGTCCGCCGTCAAAGCCAGCAAGGGCCGGCCCTGGTAAAAAGCCTCAACCACGGCTGGCAGCAGCTCCGCCACCGCGGTGCCGCTGGTGGTCACGACCGCGCAGGGCTCGCCGGTCGCCATGGTCCGGCCCAGGGCGAAGTATCCGGCGCTGCGCTCCTCGAAATGCCGCCAGATCTTGGCAACACCCGCCGCCTCGGCCCGCGCGAGAGCCTCCACCAGCGCGGCGTTTCTCGCTCCGGCACAAACAATGAATTCCCTCACCCCGGCGGTGAGGCAGTCGGTAATGATGGCGCAAGCGGATTCCCAGGTGGTCACGCCGCAAGCTGGAGGAAGATCGCCCCCGCGCCAAGGCCGGGCATCGCGGAAAACGTCTCCGCCTTACTTCTTCGCCGCTTCAGGCTTGGCGCCGCTCTCGGCCTTATCCTTTTTGCCGTTCTCCGGCTTGTGTTCCGGCTCCGGCTCCGGTTTCCAGTCCGGGAACTGCTCCATCATCTTCCGGTAGCGCTCAAGGGTCTCCTGGCGGCCGCTCATCTCGGAGTCCTTGGTGTCCTCCAGGGCCTTGATGATCTTGTGAAGCACCGCTGGTTTTCCCACGCGGTCGGACGGGTCCATGTTCTCGGCCGGGGCGGCATAGGCTGCCAGCGCCGAAGCGCGGTCACCCTTCTTGATGTAAATATCGCCAAGAAGAATATTCAGGCCAAAGCCGACCCTCCCCTGCGGATGCAGAGCCAGGCCTTCATCGATGGTCTTCATCGCGGCGGCATCGTCGCCGATCTCGTGTTGAGCCCGGCCGCGGTCAAAGAGGCCGTCGGCCCTCAGAGCCTGGCTGTCCTCTTCCTCCAGCGCGTAGTTGATCGCGACCAGCGCCTTTTTCGGCTCGCCGGCTTCCAGCAGTGACTTGCCGTAGAAACGCCAGTTGTCCTTCATGGTGGACTTGGGATCTTCCTCGTCCGCAGTCAGGGCATAGAAACGGGCCGCCTGCTGGAAGCGGCCGGCATTGTAGGCCTGGAAGGCCGCCCATAGCGTGAGCTGCTCCGGCAGATCAGACGCATAGCCATCCCTGATCGCCAAATCGAGCTCCTCGCCCAGACGCTCCGGCTGCCTCAAGGCTCCCAGGCAGATGCAGAGCAGCTGGCCGGCATTCTTGCCGTAACGCTTCGCGTCGAGCTTGCGGGCGGCTTCGGCGAAGGCCAGGGCGTCCTGGGGCTTTTCCTTTTTGACCAATCCCCACGCCACCCAGTAGTTGGCCTTGGCTTTCTGTTCCTCGGTCGGCTTGTCGGCCTTCTCCAGGAAGCCGCGATAGCGGGCCATCATGTCGTCGATGTTCCCCTGCTGCTTGGAAAGCTCCGCGGACAACATCCAGGCATCGGCGCGCAGGGCCGGCTCATCCTTGCGGGCGATCAGGCGGTCGTAGTCGACGATCGCCTTCGCGGGCTCGCCGGAATCGGTCAGGGCTTTCGCGCGGATGATCAGGGCCCGCGGCACCTTCTCGTCGCCGGGATACCCCTCGATGAAGGCCGATGCCGAGCGGATCGCCCCCTGGGCGTCGCCGGATTCGCTCTGACAATAGGCGCGGTTGTAGAAAACGATGGCGCGGTTGCTTTCGTCGATCAGGCTGACGTCGATTTCCGAATAGGCCTTGGCCGCCTCGACCGTCTTCTTGTCGCTCAGCAGGGCCTCCGCCTTCATCAGCAGGGCGGTGTGGATGCGCGGGTCCTTCGAGTGCGATTTCTTGTAGATTTCCAGGAAGGCATCGACCTGCTCAGGCAGGTGGCCGCCCTGGATCTTGAAGAAACACACCAGGCGGAAATAGCTGGCCTCGAAGGCAAGCGTATCGTCCGGCAGAGCCATGCGCTCGACCTGGCGGAACAGCTCCAGCGCCTCAACGCTGCTGCCGAGATTCATGTAGGACTTGGCGGCCATCATCAGGCGGTCCGCCTCCTTGTCGCCGGTCGCCTTCATGTCGCTCTGGCGGAAAAGATCCACCACCTCCTTGTAGCGCTTCCGGTCGTAGCGGGCCTTCATCAGGCTCAGCTGGGCATCGACGCGGGACGCCTCCATGCCGGGCGTGTTCAACACCAGCATGAAGTAACGGTCGGAATCTTCGGTCTTGCCGAGCTTGGCGGCGATCACCCCGGCCAGAACCGCCGCTTCTCCGCGGACGTCCTGGGCGCTTTGGGAAGTGACCACCTGGTCGAGCAACTTCAACGCCTCCTCCGGCTTGTTGCCGCGGGCCAGGATCCGGCCCAGCGAGAACTGCGCCTTGGTGCGGAAGGCATTGCCCGGCTCCGGATCGGTCAGGACCTTCTGGAAGAAATCGGCGGCATTGTCGCCGCGCCCCTGCAGGTCATAGCAAACCCCGGCATAGTAGTTGCCGCGCTGCCGGTCCTCCGGCTTGGTCGCGATCTGCGCCTGCTTCTCGAACAGCGGCGCGGCCAGGGCATACTGGCGGTTGTTGAAATGATCGGCTGCCAGGGTGTAGGCCGCGGCCGAAGCGTAGAGGCCCTTGCCGAAACGGTTCAGCAGGTTGTGAAAACAGCGTTTCGCGTCCTCGATCCGGCCGGATCCGTAGTACGACTGGCCCAGATACCACCACGCGGCGTCGGCATTCTCGTTGCCGCCGTATTCGTTCAGGTAGCGGGTGAAAACGTCGATCGCGTTGGCATAGCCGACCAGCCGGGCGTCGATGTCCGGGTTGAGCTTGGCGGCATCGTAGAGATTCTTGCCGTGCTGGTACCAGTCGCGGCCGGCGTCCGGCTGCAGTTTCGGGTCAACCGGCACCGCCTTCGGCGGCGGGGTCGGCTGCACGTCCTCCTGCGCCAGCACGGGCAGGGCGCTGGCGGCGAAAAGGCAAAGAGCGACGGAAATTTTCACAGCTGGGGGAAGGATGCCGGGGAGGCGGGCGTTTGCCAAGGAATCGAGGTGGCGTGCGGGGTTATTGATCCTTTGGCTTTTGAGTCGCGAACGAAATATTCCAGATCCCCGCTTTCAGGCAGACATCGGCGATTTCCACCATCGTCTGGTAGCTGGCCTGGGCGTCCCCGCGCAGGCGGATCGGCTGGTTCTTATAGAGCCGGGAAATCGCCGACAGGCGCTCGGAGAGTTCCTTGCGGGTCACCTCCTTACCTTCGACATAAATCGCGCCGGCGGCATTGAAGTTCACCACGATTTCCCCGCGCTGCTGCACGTGGGGCACGCCCTCCTCGGCGGAGGGGATCTTCACGTCCAGGATTCGCTCCTCTTCAGCGAACTTGTAGCTGAGGATGAAAAACATCAGCAGCACCAGCATGATGTCGATCATGGATGCCAGCTGCAGGGGAGCCGGGCCCAGTTGATGGCGCTGCGATAATTTCACGGCAGATGGATTAAATCCCTTGGAGGTCGCGGGCGCTCATCGTCATCGGCGGCGGGCTCCACGGGGAAGGCTCGGCCACGGCGACCGGCGCCGGACGGCCACCACCACCGCCCTGCTGGGCCTGGCGGACACGATTCGAATACATCTGCAGTTCCAGGATGAAATGGGTGGCGGAGGCCTCCAGCTCGGAGGCCAGCTTCAGCGCCCGGCCGCGGAATACCGCATATAGCACCAGCGCCGGAACCGCCACCACCAGGCCGCCGGCCGTGGTGATCAGCGCATGGGAAATCCCGGAGGTCAGCTCCAGCTGCTGCACGCCCTCCTTGCCCGCCGCCAGGTCGAAGAACGCCTGGGTCATCCCGATCACCGTGCCGAGCAGGCCGACCAGCGGGGCGATGGCGCCGACGTCCGCCAGATACGTGACGCGGGAGGTGAGTTGGGTGACCTGGCGAGAGCCCTCGGTCTGGATCAGCTCGCGGACTTCCTCGATCCCGGCCTGCGGAGTCTGGAGGATGAAATCGGTGGTCTGCTGGACGATCGACGCCATCCGGTGCCCATAACGGCGCGAGTAGGCGGAAAGACCCTGGATGTCACCGGCCCGCACCATCGACTCCATGGTCGACATGAACCGGTCGGTCACCACCGCCCGGCGGCGCAGGGTCAGCAACAGGGTCAGCGCCAGCGCGACCATGACCACCGAGAAGATGAACAGGACGATCATCACCGGCCCGCCGGACTGCGACAGTTCCAGCAGACTCACCTGTTTATGCTCCGGCGCGGGCGTAGCGGCGGCTTTCTGAGCGAAAGCGGGCAGGGACGACGCAAACAGCGCCGTCGCAACGGTCAAAAGGCGGCACTTCATGAAAATCGGAGGGCGGATCATAGCCTCCGCCGTCCGGGAAGCAAGCCCGGCTCCTGAACCGGCCGATTCCCTTTCCGGCCGCCCGGCATCTTGCGTGCGATTGCGCATTGCGATCCGGCTCAGACGGTTGTCCATTCCCCCCGTGGTCGCGGCCCATCTCAAAGAGAAACTCAGAACAGTCCCCCACCAGCCCGGCGTTTACCTGATGAAGGACCGCCTCGGTTCGATCATTTACGTGGGCAAGGCCCGCGACCTGAAAAAGCGCATGTCGACCTACTTCCTGGCCTCCCGGAAGACCCGCGCCGACCTGAAAACCCGCGCCCTGATCGATACGATCACCGATTTCGAGTTCCACACCGTCCGCAACGAGGGCGAGGCCCTGCTGCTGGAAGGCAAGCTGATCAAGGACTACCGGCCGCGCTACAACATCGCCTTTCGCGACGACAAGCGCTTCCTGCTGCTGAAGATCCGCCCCGATGAGCCGTGGCCGCGCTTCCAGACCACCCGCCTGAAAAAGGACGACGGCGCCCGTTATTTCGGCCCCTTCGCCCACTCCGGCGCCCTGCGTGCCACCGTCGACTGGCTGAACCGCCGCCACGGCCTGCGCGTCTGCCGCCCGGCCTCGCCCACCGCCACCGACTACCATCACTGCAATGCGGACATCATCCGCAACTGCTCCGCCCCCTGCATCGGCCGCATCGAGCGCGTCGCGTATTTGCTGCGGGTCGATGAAGCCTGCCGCATTCTGGAGGGCAAGGGCCGCAAGGACATCTTCGACGATCTGACCGCGGAAATGGAAACGGCGGCCGCACGACTCGACTTCGAGAAAGCCGCCACCCTGCGGGACGTGGTCGACAACCTGCGCAAAACCCTCGCCCCGACCCGCCAGTTCACCCGCGGCCGCGGCGTGCCGACCACCGTGAAGCCGACCGAGGACCTTGCCGAACTCGGGGAAATCCTCGGCCTGCCCGGTCCGCCGCGGGTCATGGAGTGCTTCGACATTTCCAACGTCTCGTCGAACCACATCGTGGCCTCGATGGTGCGCTTTACGGATGGGAAGCCGGACAACCAGAACTACCGCCGCTACCGGATCCGCACCGTGAAGGGGCAGGACGACTTCGCCTCCATGGAGGAGGTCATCCGCCGCCGCTACTCGCGCATCCTGCTGGAAAACTTCGCCGCCAATCCGGACCTCGCCGACTCGCAGGAGGACCCGGTCGAGATTCAGCGCCGCCTGGCCCAGGAAGGCCGTGCCAAGATCGTGCTGCCGGATCTGGTCATCGTAGACGGCGGCAAGGGCCAGCTGTCCTCCGCCATGAAGGAACTCCAGGCGCTCGGCCTGCACGAGCTGCCGATCATCGGCCTGGCCAAGCAGCGCGAGGAAGTCTTCCTGCCCGGCAAGAGCGACCCGATCCTGATCCCGCACGACCGCGGCGCGCTCAAGCTGCTGCAGCGCATCCGCGATGAGGCCCACCGCTTCGCCAACGGCTATAATTCCTTGCTGCTGCGCCGCCGCATGAAGGAAAGCCTGCTGGATGACTGCCCGGCCATCACCCCCCGGCGCAAGGCCCTGCTGCTGGAGAAATTCGGCACGCCCTCACGGATCAAAAAGGCCAGCGTCGCCGAGATCGCCGCCCTGCCCGGCATTTCGGAGAAGACCGCCATCGCCATCCTGGAATGGATGGGCGCGGATCATGTTTGAGAGACGCGAGGCTGGAAAATCGGGAACGGCTCACCCGCAGCCGGGGAAAACTTGCTAACTCCGCGGCGAGCAGAGACCTTGCCCGCCGTCAGCAGTTAAACCACCCCGTTCCACCATGCCCCGGGTTCAATTCCTCGATTTCCTGAAAGGCGTCCTCATTTTCCTGGTGGTCACCGGGCACGTCCTTCAACACGGCATTTATCAGTGGCAGGGGCACTGGCAGGACCCGCTGTTCAAGGCGATCTATCTCTTCCACATGCCGCTTTTCATGGCGGTGGCCGGGTATCTTTCGCAGCCGGGCATCGAGAGGATCTCCGCCTGGCAGGCGATCCAGTCGCGGTTCACGGCCTACATCGTGCCGGTGATCGTCTGGTCGACTCTCTACTGCCTCGCCGTCAGTGTGCTGATCGACCACCTCAGTCACGAAACGATCGGCCGGCTTCCCGCTTACCTGTTCAAGCAAATCACCAGCGATCTCTGGTTCCTCGGCGCGCTGTTCGGCTCCGTCGTGGTCACCGCCCTGACCCGGCTGACCGGCCGTCACTTCGCCATCTTCTATCCGCTGTCTTTCCTCGCGGTGCTTTGCCTGCCGGAATATGGGAATCTCATCCTCTTCAAGTTCACCTATCCGTTTTTCCAGATCGGCTATGGGCTGGCGAAATGGGGAATTCCCGGCTTCTTCACCAGGAAGCCGCTGACCGTCTTCCTTGCCGCCCTGATCCCAGCAGCGATCTGCTACACCTTGTTCCGCACGGACACTTACGTCTATAACTCAGGAATGGCCCTGACTGCGGCGAACGCCTCGAACCTGCTCGTCCGCTTTGGCGGTGCCCTGTCGGGATCGGTGGCCGTGATCTACGCACTGCAGTTTCTCTACGGCCGCCTCTCCGGCGGAGTGAAGGGGGTCTTCGATGCCTTCGGCAGGGACTCGATCTACATTTATATCATCCAGAACTACGTCTTCATGGTCGTGGACCGGATTTGCGACCGCGTCCACGTGCCGAAACCAAGCATGCTCACCGGCTGGCTGATCGCGCTGGCGGCCGGCTTCCTGATCTGCGGCGGCTGCTACCTGGGCGGGAGGCTCCTGGCCCGCAATGCCTTCCTCGCCACCCTCCTTTTCGGCAAGAAAAGCCGCCGGCCAGCTCCTTCCGGTCAGGCCGCCGCCGCGGCCCGCGAAGCGACCTAACACTGCGGAGCCGGATACATTACCGCCACAAACAAAAAGAGAGTTGTTTTCACGGGCACTCTCTCTAGGTGGAGGTGTGTGAAGTCAAACTATCGTTCATCTTTCACTCGAAACTGCCTGCTCATCTTCGCCCTTTCTCTTCCGGCGATCTCGAATGCGGCCACTTATTACGTCGATTCCGACCCCGCCGTGGGGAATGACTCGAATACCGGCACTAGCACCACAGCGCCCTGGAAAACCCTGACCAAGGCCAGCGCGGCGATTCTGCTGCCGGGAGACCAGCTTCTCTTCAAACGCGGCGGCGTCTGGCACGGCACGCTCACGCTTTCCAGCGCGGGCAATTCCACCAGCGCCGTCTACGTCGGCGCCTATGGCAGCACTTCCGCCGCCAAACCCACCATCCATGGCGATGGCGCCACCGAAGCAACAATCTTCGTGGCCAATGCCGCGAGTTATCTGACGCTGGAAGGCTTCTCCGTCACCAACTATGACGGCAGCGATCTCCACGACGGCGTGGAGGCGCGCCGCAGCGGCATCCAGATCGGCACCTGGCTGGGCAGTCAGCAGAACATCCAGATCCTCAACAACGAAGTCTCGCTGGTGGAAGGCTGCAGCAACAGCACCTCCTATCTGGCGCGCGGCCAGACCGGCAGCGTCGGCTCGAACCACCAGTACGCGAACGCCGGGATCTTCGGCTACGCGAAATTCAGCACCAATCTCCTGATTTCCGGAAACCTGGTGCACGACTGCACCGCCATGGGCATCGGCATTCTGGCCAACCGGGAAGAGATCGCAGGAGTTCCGGTCGGACAAGTTACCAATCCGGTCATCCAGGACAATGCGGTGAACAACGTCGGCGCGGACGGCATCCTGCTGGTGCAGGGAACCAACGCGCTGATC